>JBOEHF010000137.1:0-3911 GCA_050633805.1 Candidatus Nitrosopumilus sp. | reverse complement strand
AAATATCAACGTCCTCTCATAGAAATTACAAGCATAATTTGTTGAAGAAATGGCAGAATATAGAACACATATGAAAATTATTGGGGATATTCTAGCAACAACAAGAGACGACTTACAAGACGAAGATGGAGCATCAATCACTTATCTAATTAGAAAAGCCAATATTTCACATTCAAGAATTTCAACCATTTTAAAAACGCTAGTATCACAAGGACTTTTAGAAAAAACAGACAGTCAAGGTTCAAACAAATATAAAATTAGTGAACCAGGTAGAGAATTTTTACAAGCATACTACACATTTACAAACTTTGCAGATGATTTTGGACTAAGTATCTAATCTATTGCTTCTTCAGATTCATCTAAATTATCATCAAAATCATCTTCAAAATCATTATCTTCATAATTTGTGGTTGACATACTTTTCAAAGAGATGGCTAAACTGTTAAAAACTTATTCAAACGAAAATAATAATTAAAGAAAGAAAAATGATGATGTATTGAAAGTAAGTTGTAACAAAGAAGGTATAGAGAAAGCTTCACAAATAGTTAATCATGGAGGAATTGTTATTTTTCCAACAGATACAGTTTATGGAATAGGATGTAATCCATATAACAAATCATCAATAAAAAAAATTTATGAAATTAAATCCAGAGATGTCATAAAATCACTTCCAGTTTTAACATATTCAAAAGATACAGCTAAAAAGATTGTTCATTTTGATAAAATTACAGAAAAAATTGTCGAAAAATTTTGGCCAGGTCCACTAACAGTTATTTTAAAAGTTACAGATGATAAAATTAAAGAATCGTTAAATTTAGATAATAAAATTGCAATTAGAGTTCCTAATCATCAATGTACATTGAACCTATTGCAAAAGTGTAATTATCTTGTAGGAACAAGTGCAAATATCTCTGGAAATACATCACATACAAATCCAAAAGATTGTCTGAGAGATTTAAAAGGATACGATGTGTTTGTGGATGGGGGAATTATTTCAAGTAAGGGAGAATCAACAATCATAGAAATAGAAAATAAAGAGATCAAAATTATCCGCGAAGGTTCTTTAAGCAAAGAAGAAATTTTACAGACATGAATCTAATAGTCACATGCCCTAGGCATCTTGAAGCAGAAGCAGAGGACGAATTACGGTTTATTTTAGAAGAATTTGGTGATTCTGACATCAAGGTTACAATTACAAACATGTCAGGAATTTTGACAGTAGATACACAACTTGATCCCATAGAAGTTGTGAAAAAAGTTAAAGAAATGCTTCTGGATGAACCATGGAGCATCAGATATTGTAAAAGAATCATTCCAATACAGAAAGTAATTGAATCAAAAATTGAGGAAATAGAAAAAAATGTCGAAGAGTTATCTAATCAAATTTTGGAAGATGAAACATATAGAATATCAATTGAGAAAAGAAATTCAGAGTTATCTAGCAAAGAAATCATTACAAAAATTGCAAGTAAAATAAAAAATAAAGTATCTCTTGAATTTCCAGATAGAATTATTTTAGTAGAAATTTTAGGTAATAAAACAGGTATATCCATAATAAAAAAAGCAGGTATTCTCAGTACTGAAAAAACTAAACGAAGTATTTCAGAATAATACAGCAGCTTTTTCTACTAAAATATCTGCTAATGGGTTTTTTGAGTAAATTGAATCAAGGTGTTTTTTTGTTATTTTGAAATGTTTCTTGAGAGATAATTCATTGTTTTTTGAAAATGGTTTTATAGAAATTGGAGTCAATTCATGGTATAAAGAATCTAGAGTTTTTTTGTGTCCTATTGCAATTAATAAAAAATTAGATTTGGGTCTAATTCCAACATTTTTTATTGCCTCAGAAATTTGAGTAGTTAAAGCAAATCGCATAAGAATATCAGTTTCAAGTTTATTTGAAAGTAAAACATTGTTTTTTTTAGATTCAATTGAAAGTGAAATAATTTTTTTAAGATGATACGAATTTAGAATGAATTTACTGGATACAGCCTGAAGTAAAAGGGTAGGATATTTTGTTCTAAGATCATCAATGAATTTTACATCGATTGATTTTTGACCTTTAATTTCTATTACCTGTATTTGTTTTTTAGAAAATTCAAAACTAAACTTTTTTGAGGATCCTCCATGAATAATGGGAATTATACTTACAAGATCATTATCTTTTATTTTTGTCAATTTACCATCCATTGCAGAAGAATCTGCACCGTTAATTGCAATTAACACATTTTCAGTATCTAGTTCAGGAGAATTTTCAGGTTTAAGTTCGGGAAGTAAATCGATTAATTCCTTTATAGTAATATCAGATTTATCAATGTTCAAATGTTCTATAGGAAAAGATTTTTTTGCACCACCTACAAATTTTACAGTAAACATATCTATCTAATTTAAAATCTAGAAATAATATTTAATTTATTATTCAGTTGTTTCTTCAGGAGTCTCAGATGATACTTCTTCAGTAGAAGTCTCAGTTGCTTCAACAGATGGGGTTTCTTGAGTAGCATCTGTTTCTTCTTGAGTAACAGCATCTTCAGTAATGTCTTTTTGTGATTGTTCTGCAGCTTGTTGTTCTGCTTTTGAAGCATCAATTCTGGCTTGTTTAGCTTTTTCTTCACGAATCTCTTTTTTGATAAATTTTGTAATATAACCTGCAATTTCATTTTTCAAGCCTTTTGAGCGGACAATGGATATTTGATCTAAGACTTTTTTGTTTCCAGCGAAATCTTCACCAAATTTGGATTTGTGTCCATCAAGAACTTCGTATGAAAGTCGTTTTATTCTATCCACTATGAGTCAAAAGGAAGGGGGGTATTTTATACCTATATTCCAAGAAACGAATTTGAATTACGTTCAAGTAAAGATGCCATCTCATCAAATGACTTTCCTAGAATTTTTGAAGCACAAAAAATTACACTTGGGATAAAGCTAATTTGTCCTGATTTCATTTCAAAACATCTTGAAAATCTAACAGGGCCATCAGTTTCAACAAGAATTTGAGATTCGTCAGTTTTAGACAATAATGTTTGTTTATCATTAGCATAGATCATCACAGGTCCATATGATACAAAAAAACCCATATCCATGGCTCTCCGTAGTTGTTTTTTGCTTCCATCAAACCAATGTAGTAATGCATGCTTTGTATTGTAGGAAGTCATGGTTTGAAAAACATCATCTAAACTTTTTCTAGAATGAATTGAAACAGGTTTGTTGAATTTTTCAGCATAAGATAGTAAAGTTTCAAATACATGATTTTGTTTTTTTGCATCATCATATTGATTAACATATGTAGGATCTAATCCAATTTCACCTATTCCAGAGATATTTTTTTGATTATCTTCAATCAATCTTGACATATTTTCTATATCCTCATTTGCACATTCCGGATGAATTCCAATGAAAGGTAATACAAGGTCACTTTTTTCTGCAAGGGATAAAGTTTGTAATGAATTTTCATAATCCACCGATACACAACATGCTTTGATTTTCAAATATTCCATTTGTTTTAAGATAAATTCCATATCAGAAACATATCCAGGATCAGACAAATGAATATGAGAATCAAAATACCAAGCCATTTCTTTACCAATTATTAAAATAGTCTGTATAAATCGATTCCTTAGTGATATTTTTTAACTCATTATCTTTTTTCGGAAAAACTAAAACAAAATTCATGAAATCGTCTGAATTAGGATTATCTGCAATGTATAGAATTCTCAAAAAGGCAGGAGCAGAAAGGGTTAGTGATGAATCAGCAGATGAATTAAGAAGAATTATTGAAGAGATTGCAGACAGTATTGCCAAAAGTGCAGTCGATATGGCTTCTCATGCAAGTAGAAAAACAGTAAAAGCTGAAGATGTAAAGTTGGCTTCAAAGCCATTTAACAAATTCTGATCTAAAGAGTTTAATTATT
>JBOEHF010000136.1:0-408 GCA_050633805.1 Candidatus Nitrosopumilus sp. | reverse complement strand
CTGCAAGATAACCAGAATAGCTGTTCATCCAGTTAATTGATGGATAGTGTCTAGAGTATGCAAGTTTTGCATCCAATGCCCAGAAAGTTTTGATAAATCTCATTGTGTGAGTTGTAACTGGTTCTGTAAAGTCACCACCAGATGGAGATACAGCACCAATCAAAGTAACTGAACCATCACGTTCTGGACTTCCAGCTGCTTGAACACGACCTGCTCTTTCATAAAATTCTGCTAATCTTGATGCAAGATATGACGGATAACCTTCTTCTGCTGGCATCTCTTCTAATCTACCACTCATTTCTCTAAGTGATTCAGCCCATCTACTTGTTGAATCTGCTACAAGTACAACGTCTTTACCCATATCTCTATAATATTCTGCAATTGTGACACCAGTGTAGATACTTGCTT
>JBOEHF010000135.1:276-889 GCA_050633805.1 Candidatus Nitrosopumilus sp. | reverse complement strand
TATTCTGGTTATCTTGCAGATATTGCAAAATGGTGGAGTGCAAACATTAGTGAAGATTGGTTTAACATTAGAAGTGAAACTTATGGTATCTTACAAAGAGAGGATACACTAAAAGAAATTGTTAGACTTTTAGGTCCTGAAGCATTACCTGATGAAGAAAAATTAATTCTTGAAGTTGCAAGAATGGTAAAGATTGCTTTGTTACAACAAAACTCATTTGATGATGTTGATACTTATTGTAGCCCAGAAAAACAATTCAAATTAATGAAATTATTAGTTGACTTTTACAAAAATGGCCAACAAGCACTCAAAGAAGGTGTAGCACTATCTGACATACGTGAACTAGGCGTAGTGAGCAATTTGCTTAAAGCAAGAATGGATGTCAAAGATGATGAGATGCCAAAACTTGATCAATTAGATAAAGATATGCAAGAACAATTCAAATCAATTTCAGGAGTGAAGGTATCAAATTGACAGCAGAAGGCGGAGTTCAATACAGTAAGATTGCAGAAATCAAAGGTCCCCTAGTTGTTGTTGATGATGTTGAAAATGCAGCATTTGATGAATTAGTTGAAATTGAAACTACTGAAGGTGAAAGAAGATTAGGTAAAGT
>JBOEHF010000135.1:0-177 GCA_050633805.1 Candidatus Nitrosopumilus sp. | reverse complement strand
TGGAAATGCCAGTATCAAAAGAGGTACTTGGTAGAGTATTTGATGGACTAGGAAGACCAAAAGACGGACTGCCAGATCCAATTGCTGATAAATTTATAGACATTAACGGAGAGCCAATGAATCCAGAACAACGTGAATATCCAAAAGATTTCATCCAAACTGGTGTATCTGTAATTG
>JBOEHF010000134.1:0-7246 GCA_050633805.1 Candidatus Nitrosopumilus sp. | reverse complement strand
TGGAAGTGGTGCTGATTTCTTATCTGCCATTACAATTCGTCCTCGCGGATTTTAACATAAAAACTTTATTCTCTGCCTGATTTTTAACCTTAAATTCCAATTTCTACATAAATCGATCAGATTATTTGGTTTCATTCTAAATCCTGACTGTCTAATATTAACCCATATGTGAAATCTTGATTGTTTTATGCTTCGTCGATTAAGACTAATTCTTCAGAAGTGTGTATTTCGGTCTCTTTTAATTTGATTGAGATTTTAGTCAGAGGATTTTCCAAAATATCTGGAATTACAATTAATAATCCACTGTTTTTTCCTATATCATTACAAGTTCCACTAAAACTAGTATATCCCAACCCATAACACCCTTCATCTAAATAATGCTCAAATCCAATATCTTTTTGATAATTCGTTCTTTCTTGAACTGAAGGCACAAAATAAACATCAAAGCCGATATCTTGATCATTTATTTTTACTCCATAATCAAATGAAGTAATGTCTTTTGAGGTACAAATCGGAATGAATTGTAGAAAAGTTGCAGAATCAATACCAGATAAGGCAATCTTGCTTGGGACTTTTGAAAATAGAGCAGAGTTGTAGCCTGATTCAAGTTGTTTTCCAGACCAATAGTCTAAATTAGAATTCCACATCTCAAGACCGTATCTTGCATAATGAATCCATTGATAATTACAATTTATGTAATCATATTGAACTTCAATGTATGATCTATCTCCAAGATAGTGTAAACTGTTGACTCTATTTTTTGCTCCTCCAAATGATTTTGTTTCTTGAGTGTCTCCTTGTATTTTATTCCAAAAAATAGTTACATCAAAAAGCAGATTTGAGGGATAGCTACTCCATTCAGGTTGAAGATGAACATAATTGTAATACTTGTTTAATTGAACTTTGTGTGTGTCCTCATCTAAATCAATTCCAAAACGTTTAGATTTTTTTTCATAAGCCTCTGCAGAAGGAAGTTCTACAAATAATAAAGAAAATGAGAAAGCAATAATGAAGATCAAAAAAACAGAATTGTTCATACCCTCTACCCTATTTCATACAGATTTACAGTAACTTTTGTTGTCCATGGTTTAAGATTATCGGGGAATATCACTAATAAGCCACTATTCTTCTCAACATTATCACAAATTCCGCTAAAGCTTTGTTTATTTTGTCCATGACATCCAGAATCCTCATAATATCTAAATTCTGAAGTTCCAAAATTTTCAATTTGACTAGATGACGGTACAAAATAGACGTCAAAACCTAAATCTTTGTTATCTGTTTTTACACTGTAATTGTAAGATGTAGAATCTTTTGATGTGCAAATAGAGAAAAATTGTAGATGTCCATTTTTGATTCGAGATTGTTGTTCTGAATTATCATAATTTTCATTTTCAATATCGGGATATATGGAAATGCTTGGATCTGTACTAAGTTGTTTTCCTTGGACATATTCAATCTCATGTCTTACGGCATCTACTGCTTGTCTATACAGCATAGGTTGCCATTCTTCTTGACAATCACTAAATTCATGTTTTAATTCAACATAAGATTTACCATTAATTTCTTGAAGCTGATTGATATTGTATTCCTTTGATTCCGCATCAAATACCTGATTGACATTATTGATTTTATCTGATTTATGCCAAGTGTTTGTTACATCAAAAATAATATTCTTTGATTCACTATCCCATTCGGATAATAAATGAACATAAACTGAATACTTGTTTATCACTTCTTGAGTTTCTGATGCAAAAATCAAATGACCAAAAAATGCATTTACAAAAATTAGTGAGAATGCAACTATTGGTATTATTGCGTATAGAATTTTATTCATTTCTGTCCTCCGAAACAACAAAAAGATAATCCGCAATTATTACATGAAAATTTATCCTCATCAAGAGAAACATTTTGAGAACCACATTTTAGGCAATTTTTACTTGAAATCATTTAATTTCGTCCTCCAGTAATCAATGGAACTAATGTATGTGGTCTCAGACAACCTACTTTCATGTGTCTATTTGAAGCCAAAAAACATCTCCTAATTTCAAGTGCTGATTTTTTTTGGATTAACGAATTTGGATTTCCCATGGTATTATACACGCAATAATTGATATATTGTTAATGGAAAAAGATTTAATCTAAAATGTCCGTTTTGGACATTATTTTAGGTTTAATCACATTAATTTAATCAAACATGTCCATATTGGAAAATCATAATTAATAGAAAAAAGTATCTCAGATATGGTTGACGAGATTGACAAAATCATATTGACAGAATTAGGTAAAAATGCTAGAAAATCCTCTCAACACATTGCTAAAGTTTTACAGAATATGGATTATCATATAACTGACAGAGGAATAAGACACAGGTTACAAAGATTAGAAAAAAATAATGTTATTCTAGGATGCCATGTTACACTGAGCCCCGAACTGATTTCAGAAAAAGTCAATCGTACTATAGTTCTAAAATTCATATTCACAAAAAATACATCAGAATTAATCAACAGATTGATAGAATATGTGAACAAATCTCAATTTTGCATATTTTCTAGTAGATTAAATGGAGATTTTGATTGGATTTGTCATTTTGTGTTCGATTCTGTCGAACAGTTTGACTTGGAGACAAACAATTTCCTAAACAAGTTTTCTGAATTAATCTCCGATTATAGATCTTATGAATCAAATCTGATAAAGAGTTTACCTTATACTATTCCAGATGAAGAACAAATCAAAGCAAAAAAACTTCAAGCTTTCAAAATACTTGAAAGAATAAAAAAATATGATACACTAAATGAGCGATTACAATCAACAGTAGAAAGTCTTGTGAAATATTTTAATGCAAAATTTGCAAGAATTTGGTTTGTAGATAAATCTGAAGAATCATTAATTTTACGATTTAGTGCAGGAAAATACAAAAATCTTCAAGGAGAATTTTCTAAAGTTCCAATAAACTCATTGAAAATTGGAGCAATAGTGTCTACAAGAAAGCCAATTGTTTCAAATGATGTCATTCGTGATCCTAGGGTAAAACATCATGATTGGGCAAAAAAAGAGAAACTCAAATCCTTTGCAGGATACCCTTTGATGCATGGTAGAAAAGTTGTTGCAGTACTTGCATTGTTTAGTGCAAAGCAGTTTTCTCCATCCGATTTTGAGATTTTAGGCATGTTTTCAGAACAAATTTCAAAAGAATTGGCGGGATTCTTTGAAGCAAAAGACCTTTTGCTTGAGTAAATAACAAAATTTGAACCATGCTGAAGACAGATTGGTTTTTAGAACGATAGTTGTTTTGCAAGTAATTTGATAATTGTTGCTTATTGCTGAATAGAACTTTACCCATAAAATGAATGATTTGGCAATATGTTTTGATACTGAATTATTTTTTCATATGGTAAATACTGAGAAACTTACCTCTTATCCTGTAAGGAAGTTGTTTTTAACTAAGAATGCATATGCTAGCAAAATTGTATCGAATAACCCTCTCATAAAAACATAGTTTTGCCTGTATAGTAAGCAGTATCCCGATTATTACATGACTGTTTCTAGTCCACTTCCATCTTATCACATTCAGGGATTAATTTATCTGAAGCAACCCTAATGCATCTTCTGTGCCGCTGGCAATAGAACCGATGACAAAACACCCAATCAAAACAACTACTGCTACAACAATCTTTAGAATGTTCTCAATCATAATTATGATGGGAATCTTTCAATCCGTCAAGCTTTTTCAGATTACTTGTTGCAAATTGACCACGTGATATCTAAGAATATGGGTCTCTCAAAGAGATACTGTGATATTTTTCTTGTAATGTTAAACCTCTCATTTTACCTTTATTGTTTGCCCTTTACTTTTTCAATCGTCTCTAATAGGGAATTGATCGTTTTGAGAATATTTTGCTGTTTTTCATGATCTTTTTCTTGTTCTAACTCTTTGGTAAGATTTTCCATCTTTTTTTCCAATGCTTTTTCCATTGATGTGGATTCTATTTTGGATTCTTCCTTTGGAATTTCTTTTTTCTCTGGTTTACGCCCACAACTAATGCATAATGCTTGCCCTTCCTTCATCACTCTAACACCTTTACAATATGGACATGGGTTGCTAAGTAATGTTGCTCCTTGAAGTAACATCTCTGCTGCTTTTTTTGTAAGATCTTCTGTCACAACTTTTCATGAATTTTCTATCTAAAAAATCCGCTTATTTTTCATTTTTATTCATATTCAAACAAGGCTTAATAGTGCGAATAATTGAAATGATTTCGAACGAATGGCTGTAATTTGTAATACTTGTGGTCTTCCAGAAGATTTGTGTGCTTGTGGTGAACTTGCCAAAGATAGTACTAAAATAATTATCAGATTAGAAACTAGGCGATTTAAGAAAAAGGGTACTATGATTGAGGGATTGGATCCTAAATTAAATAATTTAGAAACTGTTGCAAAAGAACTCAAAAACAAATACGCATGTGGTGGAACTGCAAAAGAAGGATACATCTTCTTGCAAGGGGACCATAGAGATACCATCAAAGACACTTTGATAAATTTGGGATTTGCCGAAGATACTATTGAATTACATTAGAACGACTTGCAAAGTTCAAACAAACCATTGCAATTAATTGGAATTCCTTTTTCTGCATTACTTTCTGTAATCTTTGGCTTGTTGCTTGTATCTTTCCCAATTGGTATCTTTGTAGTTTTTGAAAGCGATGTTGGTGGTGACATTAATTACGAATATCCTTTCACACACTTAGATCTTTTTGTTGGAACTGAGCTATACCAAGCACCGATTGATCTTAGCCTGGGTGATGTTTTTGTTGTTTTATGGACTTTGTATCTTATACTTTTTGTAATTGCTATTTTAGGACCTAAACAAGATTTTATGAAAACCCTTTCTCCAATCATCTCCTCTGGACGATATGACTCTAGGCTAAACTACATGATTGGTATAACAAAATGGTTTTCGATTTTAATTTTAATTTCTGCAGTGATTAATTTTGTACAAGAAGGATTTGGTATTGAAATTGTCCCTCCACTTAATGATAATGATCTTATTCAATTTTTTTATGTCAGTTTTGCCCCTTTAATTGAAGAATTTATTTTCCGCATTCTTTTGATTGGCATTCCTTTGTTTGGTTTGTATTCTCACAAATCTTCTGTGAAATATTTTCTTCAATGTATATGGCATCCTGCCTCTTTGCATATCGATGATCCGAAAAAAGCTATTCTTTTGATAATGTTTGTTGGAATTCTTTTTGGATTTTCCCACATTGCTTTTGCTGATTCATGGAGTGAAGGCAAATTTGCACAAGCCACAGCAAGCGGAATTGTTATTGGTTGGGTATATCTTAGATATGGATTCGTCGCATCTTTATTGATTCACTGGGCTACAAATTATTTTGTATTCTCGTATGTCACTTTTATTTCTCAGATAAACCTGATTACTCTTGAGGATGCTTTTTCTCATTCTTTAATGTCCTCGCTGGAACTTTTGCTTTTAGTTTCAGGTGCATTCTCAGTTACTGTCTTACTTGTAAATCGATTTTATTCTAAAAAGGAATCTAACTTAGAGATTTAGTGCCACTTTCAAACCCTTGTATCTATTTCTAATTGTGACTTCTGTTACGCCTGCAGCTTCTGCTACATCTCTTTGAGTTTTATTCTCACCATTTGTAACACATGCTACATAAAGTGCAGCAGCTGCTAACCCCATTGGATCTTTTCCTGCTGATATTTTTTGTTCTTCAGCAGTTTGCAGAATCTTTGTTGCTTTTCTTTTTGTTTTCTCAGATAATCCTGCTTTACTTGCAATTCTTGAAATACATTTTACAGGATCTACAACTGGCATCTTCAAATTTAATTCTCTTAACAAAAGACGATAACATCTTGCAATGTCTTTACGTTTAATGTTACTTGCTTGACCAATATCTTTTAGAGTTCTTGGCGTNNTCTGTATCTCTACATGCTGCATAAAGTGCAGATGCAATTAAAGCTGAAATTGAACGACCTCTAACTAGACCTTTCTCTAGTGCTTTTCTGTAAATGTAAGCTGCCTTCTCAATAACTGAATCTCCAACTGCAAGTTTGTCCTTTAATCTATCTAATTCACTAAATGCTTGTCTGAAATTTCTATCAACTGGTTCATGAACTTGACTTCTACTGTCCCAAGTTCTCAATCTCTCAATTGTACTTTTCATTGCAGCCGTTAGTGGTTTTCCTGTAGCGTCCCTGTTCTGTGGATTGATTACTGTAGCTAAACCCATATCATGCATTGCAAGTGATGTAGGAACTCCTGCTCTACTTTTGTTCTCACCTTCATTTGAAAATGATCTCCATTCTGGACCTGATTCTTCTACTTTGTCAGTAATGACAAATCCACACTTTCCACAAAAATTCTCACCTGTGTTGGCATCCGTAACTAGAGTCCCTTTACCACATCTAGGACACTTGTCTTTTGGATTAGTTGTTTTAACCATTTTTCTCTCAAAACCTTTTATGATAATATTTAAGATTTTCTGAATTATTACTTATAAGTTTGTTGTTAGGTTAGTTCTTAAATTGATGATTTAAAATCTCTTGTTTCTTATTTTCTAGTTTGGTTGAAGGATTTTTTTTATTTTTTCTGCAATTTCTGGTTTTTCATTTTGTTCTAAAAGAAATTTCAAATCTTCCTTATTATCCACATCCCACATTATCCTTTTTACAAATACCATGGCAACATTGAGTGTGTGCTTTTTTGCAGTATTCATGTGAATTTTGTAACTGTCTTCATCATAATGTGTCTCCATCAAATCTACTGGCATTCTTGCTAAGGCATTTGTTCCATCAAATCTTCTAGATGGAACAATGATTGCAAAATTTGGGTGCATCTTGTAATTTAACATGAAATCAATGTCTTGAGTTTTGATAAATGGAATGTCTTGAGGAAATATAATTGATGCATCAAAGTTATTTTCTAAAAGGTACTTGTCTGCCAATGCCACTGCACTGTTTACACTTTCTTCCTTTTCATCAATTATTGTTACTGTATTGAATTTTCTTCCAATTTGAATTGCTTTTTCTTCCTTTGTTATCATTATTGTTTTTTCAATTTGAGGTGATATTGACAATATGTGTAAAATTTCCTCTAACATCACAATACACAATTCTTCAACTTGTTGTGGAGATAAATCTAAACGTGTTTTTGCTTTAGAGAAAGTCTTTACAGGAATTATTGCTGCTATTTTCAAATTATACGTGCACTTGTTTTAAA
>JBOEHF010000133.1:0-4646 GCA_050633805.1 Candidatus Nitrosopumilus sp. | reverse complement strand
AAAAATTGCTGCAGATAGTTCAGTTAAACCGCTAGTAGAAAATGGCATCATGCCAGATATTGTTGTTACAGATTTGGATGGTGATGAAAATACATTGAAAAAAATTGGAAGAACAAATTCAATTTTTGTTGTACATGCACATGGAGACAATATAGGAAAGTTAGAACTTGTAAAAAAATTTAAAAATTGTATTGGAACAACACAGTCAGCATCTTTTAGCAAAATTAAAAATTTTGGAGGGTTTACTGATGGAGACAGATGTGTTTTCTTGGCAAATCATTTTCAAGCAAAAAAAGTTATTTTATTTGGAATGGATTTTGGAGAACGAATAGGAAAATTTTCAAAAACTAAAAAATCAGATAGAAAAATTAAATTAATGAAATTAAAACATGGAAAATCTCTTTTGGAATGGTTATCCACATTTACAAATTTGGAACTATTTACTACGTCAAAGTCAATTAGGGGATTTGAAAAAATATCATACAGGGAACTGGATATTATAATTACCTAGAATGCATTTAATACCCATTCCTCATTAAACAGATTATGAAATTTTCAGAGGAACAAGTAAAAGAGATTGTTGCTTTGAAGGATAGTTTGATCGATCAGATCGATAAACACCAAGAAGGTATAGAAATGCTTGAAAAAAACATCAGTGTCTTGGATTTGTTCTTAAAAGATTCTAGTTTCACTAAAGCTTCTCAGTTAGAAGTAAAAAAAGAGGCAAAATCCAAACCTGAAACTATAGAAAAACCTGTGAAAAATTCAATTCCAATCAAAAGAGTCAATGATGGAAAAATTATTGCTAACGCATTTGTCACACCAGAACAAGTTTCGATTGTTTTAGATAACGAGATTGCAATAAATGCAGATACACCACCTTTCAAATCATTTTTCTTAGATAGAATCATTGGAGAAATGAAAAAGAAAGATGTTGTAGAAGCAGAGAACGGAAAAATCCAAAAAGAATCAATTATTGATTATATCGTTAATAAAAATGGGGCAAATATTAGAGAAATTATAATAAAAAATTATAGACAAAAAGAAAGAATAAACGAGTTAATCAATACTGCAGGATGGTCATTAACACGAATGTTAGAAAATGTAAACAAGTGATGATATGGATACAATTGTAGTTTTAGATTTCGGATCACAGTATAGTCATTTAATTTGTAGAAGGATTAGGGAATTTTCCGTATATGCAGAATTAGTTCCTTATGATATTGGTTATGAAGAATTACAAAAATTAAACCCTACAGGAATTATTTTTTCAGGAGGTCCATCTAGTGTCTATAATTCAGATGCACCTATTCCAGAAAACAAAATTTTTGATATGGATTTACCATTACTTGGAATTTGTTATGGTCATCAATTAATTGTAAACAAGTATGGTGGAAAAGTGAAAAGAGCAAACAAAGAATATGGTTCATCATTACTAACAATTGATAGTGATAAAGATCTTCTAAATGGAGTTGGTGAGTCAGTAAGAGCATGGATGAGTCATGGTGATGAAGCAGAACAAATTCCAGATGGATTCAAAGTCATAGGTCACACTGAAAGTGCAAAGGCAGCTGCAATTGCATCAGAAGAAAAATCAATCTACGGAATTCAATTTCATCCTGAAGTGGTACATACAGAACAAGGTACAAAAATTCTAAAGAATTTTGTCTTGAAAGTTTGTGGTGCAAAACAAGATTGGACTATGGAAGGATTTATCGATACTGCTGTTGGAAAAATCTCAAAAATTGATGGGAATGTGCTATGTGGTGTTAGTGGAGGTATAGATTCCACAGTTGTTGCATTGCTAATTCACAAGGCAATTGGAGATAGACTAAAGTGTGTTTTTGTAAATAATGGTTTGTTGCGATTAAATGAAGAAAAAGAAATTGAAGAGATGTTTAAAGATAATTTCAAAGTAGATTTCACAGCAGTAAATGCTGCAGATGCATTTCTTGGAAAACTCAAAGGGGCAGAAGATCCTGAAAGAAAAAGGAAGATCGTAGGAGAAGAATTTATTCAAGTATTTACTGAATTTGCAAAAGGAAACGGCCCATTCAAATGGTTAGCACAAGGTACACTATATCCAGACGTAATTGAAAGTGGAGTATCAAAGGGACCTGCTGTTGTAATAAAATCTCATCATAATGTTGGTGGATTACCAGAATGGCTCAATCTAGAAATTTTAGAGCCGTTAAGGGATTTGTATAAGGATGAAGTAAGAAAAATTGCAAAGATTCTTGGAGTTCCACAAAAACTTTTCATGAGACATCCATTTCCAGGTCCGGGTTTGTCAGTTAGAATAATTGGAGAAGTTACTCCAACAAAATTAGAGATTTGTAAAATAGCTAGTAAGATTGTGGAAGAAGAGCTTATGGAGGCTGGTTTGTACGAGAAAGTTTGGCAGGCATATGCTGCAGTAGGTGATGATAGAGCAGTAGGAGTAGTTGGTGATGAGCGTAGATATGGAAATATTGTAATGATAAGAGTTGTTGATTCAATTGATGCAATGACGGCAGATTGGACAAGATTACCACATGGGTTGTTAGAAAAAATGAGCAATAGGATAACAAATGAGATTGAAGATGTTACTTGGGTCACATATACAATATCAAGTAAGCCACCAGCAACAATTGAACCACAATAGTGACATAATTGGGATATGAAAAAATCGATTCAGAAATTTTAGAATGTGGTAAAACATTTGATATGTAGGAATTTATGATTTTGCTGAATATGTGATAAAATATGTCCAGGAATTAAAAATTATTTCACAAGAGAAGAAACTGAGATGTCATTATCTCAAGTAGCGTATAGATGGTCAACTCGTAAAAAAACTTCAGACAAAATTGAAAAACCAATTTCTGCACTAGTAAAATATGGAAAAATTTACAGGATTACTATTCCAATTGGAGGTGCAAGTTTGATTTTGATTAGTGCTGAATTAAATGCAGATGTAAATAGTATTGTAAAAAAAATTGTAACAATTAAAAACCAATATTCTCCATAACGTGTTAGTATGGATTTTCATGTTTTTGACACATATGTAAAAGCAAAAGATGGACATACTATGCATTTTGATGTAGTGACCGATAATAGCGAAGTAGAAAAAGCAATTTCATATGCAAAAGAATGGTTAAAATCAATTGGAGAAGAATCATCTATTGTAACTACAGAAGAATGCAGATTTTGTCATACACAATCGGTTCCAGAAGATATGGAAATTGAAATTATGACAGACGGGTATTCGATTTCAAAGATGGAAGGATGCCCAAATTAGAGCATACAGGCACCAAAAACACCTGCTGAATCACCTAGTTTATTTTTTAGAATTGGTGTGTCAACTAAATCCGAAAATACTTTGTTGTAGATGGATTCTTTCCCTTCTGTGTATAAAAAATCAATATTTGACAAACCACCACCTAAAATAATAACATCAGGATCTAAAATATCAATAACATTAGCAAGACCAAATCCAAAATTTTCTAGAAATTCATCTTTCCATTTTCTTCCAATTTCATTATCAATATCAGTAAGAATTTCTGGAAGAGGTAAAGAATTTCCCGTTAATTTCGTCCATTGATTTTCAAGTGAAGGTCCACTAATGTATGTCTCTACACATCCAGATTTGCCGCAATAGCACTGATTGCCATTACGATGTAATGTATGATGTCCCCATTCACCTCCAATGTTTGTTCGTCCTGGATATAGTTTTTTATCAATAACAATTCCACCTCCTACACCAGTACCAAGAATTATACCAAATACAAAATCAAAATCTTTAGCAGCACCTAATGTTGCTTCAGCTATCGTAAAACAATTTGCATCATTTTCCATAGAAATTTTTTTCTCAAGTTTATTTTCTAGATCTTCTTTTAACGGCTTTCCAATCAAACATTGTGTATTACTATTTTTGATTAATCCAGTTTGTTTTGAAATTGCACCAGGTGTACATATTCCTAATGAAAAATCAGAAATATTTTCAGATATTTCTGTCACAAGGGATGAAATAGAGTCTAGAATTTTCTGATAGTCATTTTGTGGAGTCGAAATTCTTTTTCTCTGAATGATATTTTGAGTTTCATCTAAAAGAATAGCTTCAGTTTTAGTACCACCTAAATCGACACCAAGTTTGTACAACAATGATTATCAAAAAGTAAGATGCTTAAAGCTTTAACAAAAATTTTAGCCCATTGGAGGCATACCGCCGCCACCTGGAGCTCCAGAGATGGCGATTACATCATCAATTCTAAGAACCATACATGCTGCTTCAGTTGCAGATTTGATTATCTGTTCTTTTACTACAATTGGTTCAACAACATTAATTCCCATCATATCAGAGATCTTCATATTTTTAGCATCAATTCCAGTCCATTTTTGACCTTGGTTTTGTCTTGCTCTAAGATTGGCCATAGTATCAATTGGATCCATGCCTGCATTTTCAGCAACAGTAAGTGGAATTGTTTCTAATGCTTCTGCATATTTTTTAATTGCAAGTTGTTGTCTTCCATCAAAATTGTCAGCCCAATCTTTGAGCAATGAGGCTGCAAAAGCCTCAGGAGCACCACCGCCTGCAACAATTGCAGGCTTTTCAATAACATCTTTTACGACCATTAGTGAATCATGAATTGAACGATCAACTTCATCAA
>JBOEHF010000132.1:9205-9527 GCA_050633805.1 Candidatus Nitrosopumilus sp. | reverse complement strand
TGTTGCAGTTATAGTACAGTCTGGTTAGTACTCGTGCTTGCCAAGTACGTGACCCGGGTTCAAATCCCGGTAACTGCACCACTTATTGATTTTTAGGAATTAAAGCTGTTTTGATTATTTCTAGAGCATCATGTGCTTTTTCTGGACGAGGTAATTGAATTGCAATAACATTATCTTTTCCATATTGAGATTCAGGTGAATTTAGTACAAGCATTGAGGTTTTTGCAAGAGCACCAAAAAATTGTAACTCAGTTTTTGCATCAACAAGGAATTTTTCAGAAATATTTCCTATTGAAAAAGTCAAAATAACTTCAACGAATAC
>JBOEHF010000132.1:0-9150 GCA_050633805.1 Candidatus Nitrosopumilus sp. | reverse complement strand
TCTAATTTCACCATATTTTTTTCCATCAATTACAATACAAGGAGTTTCTTTACCTTCAAAATCAAATGTAGTAATACCATCATGTACTTGATCTTGCATTCGTTTTAGTTCATCAGACATCGTCTTTCTCTTCTATTGCTGGAATTATTTTATCTCCTGCTTTTACTAAAAATGGAGAAATAAACGCGGTTATGATGGAGATGATACCAACTAGAGGGAATAAGAAAGCACTAACTGCACCAATATCAACACCTGCCTTTACAATTACAATAGAGAATTCACCTCTTGGAGCAGCTAGAGTGAATGCTGAGCGTAACGACTTGCCACGTCTTTGTCTGAAAAGGATATTTCCAATCATATTTCCCCCAAACTTCATTCCTGTAGCTACTGCAATCAAAGCAATGGCTACAAAAATATAATTTTCAAGTTGTGAAACATCCATCAATGCACCAACTGAAATAAAGAATATTGCCACAAACATATCTTTGATTGGACTAGATAGTAATTTTGCAACTTCGGCAGATTTTGATTCTGCAACTAAAACTCCAGCCAAAAAGGCTCCAATTGCTACGGATAATCCCACAATATTTGCCAATAACGCATATCCAAAGCAAACACCTAGAACACTAAGCAGTAAAATTTCACGATGCTCTGCTGCTGCAACTTTGTCAATCAAGGGGGGGATTACACGAGTTCCAACAGTAAAGGTTCCCACAATTAGGCCTGCTGCAACTAGCACAACTACAACAACGGATTCAATAGAGACAGTGCCAACTAGAGCAATTGATTGCAATGAAGAAATCAGAATAACTGCGATGACGTCCTCTACAATCAAAATACCTAGAACCAAAATTGAAGATTCTTTTTTGATCTTCCCCATCTCTTCCAATAATTTTACAATAATCGCAGTACTGGAAATAGACAATGCTGCTGCAATAAACAATGCATCCATGAATTCCAAACCAAGTGCACTAGCAGTATAGAACAAAACACCTAGAGTTGAAAATAACCCAATGGTACCAACTCCAATTGCTACACGCCCAATACTTCGAATTTTTGCATATGGGAATTCTATACCAATTACAAAAAGTAACAAAATAACACCAATCTCTGCAAAGAGATTCAATGCAGAAATATCAGATAAAATTCCAACTCCACCTAGAACATCAACAGAAGGTCTACCCTCAGGTAAAATCCAAGACCAGATATATGAAAATGGTCCGATTAACATTCCTGCAAAAAGATACCCTATGATTAATGGTTGTTTAATTTTGAAAAAAGCAAGGGTCACCACTGCTCCAATTATCATGATAAAAGCTAAATCAGTAACAAAACTTGTATGGGGTAGCTCAGGAGTAATTTGTTCAATTAAACTCGATACTGTATTATTAAGAGAGTTTTGGATTCCACTTGAATCTAATTGTAGTGGAATATTTTGCATGGTATCACTAAACAAATTTGTTTAAAATTGATTACGTATTATATTTTCGCTAATAATTTAGCAAAAAATCTTAGGCTCAAACAATTTCAAAATCTTTAACCTCTTTATGCCCAGATATCATAATCTATATGCAGAGTGATGATTAGGTCATCTGAATATAATGAAGAGATATGACCTGGGGTATCTGACTGCAATATTGGTTACTTTGTAATCACCTTGTTATTAATAGTACGGTACCATACCGTACTATATGATTCAATGTGAATACTGTCCAAGAGGATTTATTGAAACAGCAAATGGTTTGGCTGAAAAGACATTTCATGAATTACTTCATGAACCAGAAGTTGTAAACAAGTAGTTCTCTACATTTTTTATCTTAGACCCAACTTTTTTATCTTTAAATTTTTAATTGGATTTAACGTGGCTGTCAAAATTACAAAGAAAGAAACCCATGCAAAAGCAAAAAAAGTTACTAAAAGAGAGCCTAGTCCATCAGCGTTACTAAAAAAAGTAGCATCAGTTTCAGATTCCAATAAAGCATTACAAAAAGAGATCAAAGTAATGTCAAAAATCTTTGGTGAAAACCAAAAAGTTCTAGTTTCCATGAAAGGAATGATTGACACATTATCGTCAACATTGGAACACATTCAAAAACAATCCAAACAGATCAACATTATTGAAGATGACACTCAGAAACTGTATGCAGGATTAAACCAAGTAAGAGCACAATCAAACCTTGTAAACAAGATCAATGATCAAACTGCAAAATTAGAATCAGAAATTAACAGAATTTCAGAATTACAAAAATCATCAAAACCTCAAGAATTAACAAAACAAGTTGAAGACAGCATAAATTCAATTCAGAACAATTCCCAGATGATCATAAAGATTGCTCAGAGAATTGACGAAGTAAGAGAGGATTTAAGAAAAGTTTCAGGAAAGACAGATTCATTTTTAGAAATTGGTTCAGAAATGGACAATCTAAAAAATACAGTAAATGCGATTTCAGGAAAGACAGCAAAATTAGATACAGGGTCTCAAATAATTGAGAGTCTCAAACAAGAACTAGGAAGGATTTCTGAAGGCGTATCATCCAATGCCAACTTGAATTCCGAACTAGATGCAATCAAAGTAACAATTGATTCCATTTCATCAAAAGCAGCAAAAATTGATTCGTTAGGAGGGGTCATTGACGGGCTCAAGCAGCAATTTGAGACAATTGCAGCAAAAGCCAATTCTGCAGACAATTTGAGCATGGAATCTATCAAAGAATTAGGAGGTAAAATTGATAAAATTGAGACAGAGATCGGGGCATTATCTCAAAGAGCAGATTCCACAGCATTTGTCGGAGAGGGTCTCAAATCAGTCCAAGAAGAGTTTTCCAATTTTAAGCAGAATGTGTTTGATAAGACAAGCAACATTGAGCAAAAAATATCATCAGTTTCAGACACCCTAAAGAGGCAAGATGAATCAACAATAGAATTCCATAAAAAATCAGACAGGCTATTTCAAGAATTACAATCAGTCAAAGAGGTCACGAACAAGGCATCTGATGATTCCTCAAAGGAGATGATGGCACTGCTGAAACTTTCAGAGTATCAGTCAAGCATCAGAATGAATGCAGAATCAAAATACGGAGTTGCAAAAGACATTGAAAAGATGGCAAAACAAACTGCAGATATTGTAAACCTGTTCGATAAAGTTTCAATTGAATCAGGAGAAAAGATTCCACTACCTCACGAGGTTAGACAATGGGCAGTTGGCAAAATATTGGATTGTGCAGACAAGTGGGAAGTAAGATTCAGCGACGTCTATTCAATTTTGACTAATGCAATAGGAAGAGACATGCTAAAAGAGGCAATTAGAATTCAACAAGTAAGAGACATTTATGGAATTAGAGCAGTAGACGAGATTAGAAGAGATTTAAACATTCCTTGATCATTCTTCGTCTGATTTATTGAGTTGTTCTTTCTTTCTTTTCAATGCAGCAAAGATTCCAATGATTGCTGCAATCCAGATTACACTCATCATCATGTTTACAGGGCTGACATACATGTACGGAGTTGCATCCATAATGTTGGTTTTCAATAACAGTGCTCTTTCGTTGATGTCAAGCATTCCAGTATGATATGCAGAATTGTCTTTGGATATTGATGATATTTCATCCAGACCTGCAAACATCGAATCGACATTATTTTGAATTCTCAAGAAGTTTGTAGATTCAGTTCCAAATATCCATACAGGGTTTTTGGATATCACTTTCCCTTCAGCATTAGTTGTCTCAGGCAGATTAGCCATCACAATATCCAAATCAGATTGAATTGCAACTAAATGTTCACGAATCATTTGCGGATCTGAAGAAGATACGATTCCATCAAGGTTTCCTCGAATTCTATCTAGCGGATAAATATCTGAATTGTATCCATATACAGCCATGAATACTCCAAAAATTATGATTCCAATAATTCCAAGCATAGAAAGCTTGTAAATTGTATTTGCCATTTTCTCTTTCTCGGTCTTTGGGCGATTTTCACTTGATTTATTTCTTTTAAACCTAGTATGAGAGAGACTCATGTACGCAATAAAGAAAAATCCTACAGCTTGGATTCCGATGATTGGTACAAAGACAGGATTATTTGAAAATATTGCAATAAAGATTCCAATTATACCATAAACTCCAAAAAATATTTCCAACAGAGTTGTTTGTGTGAAAGGTAAATTGTATGCCTTGTCTCTCCAATCATCTTTTTTTGTAACTATGCCATATTTTGGAGTTCTATGAAATTCATTTTTTTTTCCCAAGATTGCATCAAAAACTGCTACTGTATTATTAACAGACATGCCAGCATTATACACAAGCAATGCAGGAAGTAGCTTCGCCTTTGATTTCCAAGATTTATGATACATCCCACGTATCACAATCATGTATGCACCAGGTCCCATTGCTAGATATGTTGCAATTGTTATTGCAGGAAGTACACTGACAACATAGAGATTAACTTGGGCAGCAAGTAGAATGGGCAAAGTTAGAAACTGTATTAGAACTAGCGGATAAACAATGTGACGAGTTAGTTGAATAAATGCCTGAATTTTTGCCTCAATTGCAACATTGCGTTTCAAACCAATATCTGAGAGTAATTTTATTGCACATTGAATCGATCCCTTAGCCCAACGGAATTGTTGTCGTTTTGCACCATTCATTTGAGCAGGCAGTTCAGCATCAACTACAATGTTAGGCAAGAACAGACACTTCCAGCCTTTCATTTGGGCTCGATAACTCAAATCAAGATCTTCAACAAGTGTAGCAGTATGCCATCCTCCAGCATCTTCAATACATTCACGTCTCCAGATTCCTGCAGTTCCATTAAAATTCATAAACAAATGTGAGTTACTTTTTGCCTTTTGTTCTACAAGAAAATGAAAGTCAATACTTAGTGCCTGAACCTGAGTGATAGTAGAATAATTTTCATTGACATGTCCCCATCTGCACTGGACTAGGCCAATGTTTGATTTTGAGAAATGGGGAATTGCTCGTTTAAGAAACCAAGTTGGAGGAATAAAATCAGCATCAAAGATTGCAACTAGATCTGTATCAGTTTTCTTCATTGCATGTTTTAGTGCACCTGCTTTGTACCCTTTTCTTGTTCCACGTCGCACATGTTCAATTTTGAATCCTTGTTTTTTGTAATCATCAACTACTCCTCGCATCAATTCAACTGTGTCATCATCAGAATCATCACACACCAGTATCCGCATTTTGTCTTTAGGATAATCCAAGTTGCAAACAGAATGTATCAATCTTTTTGCAACATACTTTTCATTGTAAATTGGCAATTGAATAGTTACACTCGGGGTTCCCCAATCTCGAGTCGGATGAGATTCTTTTCTTACTCTAGAGATGAATGCCAGATAATAGAAGTTGACAGTATATGCTGTAATGATAATTGCAGATAAGATAAAGAGATCAAATACAAATGAAGTAAAAGGGTTAATCGCCATATCCCTAATTTCAGAGAATCACTAGTCGCTATTTATACTTGCAAAAATCAAAACTATTTTTGCTCAAAGATTTTGATTGCTTGTGGAGGACAAACACCTTCACATGCTAGACAGAAAATACAATCTGGTTCTTTTGACATTAAGGGTTTCTTTTCAGATGCAGGATTTCCAGGAGAATCAAACCATTCGTAAACTCCTACAGGGCATGCTTCAATGCATCCACCATCTGCAACACAAATATCATAATCTACTGAAACAAATTCGCCCCAAACTCCCATGATACCATTTTCAGAGCCCTTTCTACCCCAAGTTTTAATGGTGTGTTCAGCAGCTTCAAATGGTTTGGATGGTTTCATCTTGGATTTGTAATCAATATCAATTGGTCCAGGTTTTGCACCATCAGGAATTTCGATTGCACTGTCATCTTCATCATCATCGTCTTCTGTTGCTTCAACTGGTTTTGGTTTTGCACCAAGAACAATTTTTGCAAGAGGAGTTAATTCTTCTAATTTTTGTATAGCGGCAATTTCAGAAATTTTTTCAGTCTTTGCATAGTATGAAATCATTTTATCTGCCAAGATAGTATTTCGCAGAATTGTATCTATGATCATTTTTGCAAAGTGGTCTGCCTTTTTTCTATAATCTTTGACCCAATTAGGATCACCGAACTTTTCAATTGGGAAAATTTGATAAATAATATCTACAACTTCACCAGTAACAATTTCAACTGTAACTGACAGGTCAACTTCTTCGTAGCCTTTTGCATCAGGATCTTTCATGTTTTGTTCTTTCCAACGATATGTTGCAAAAATCCTATCAGCATACATGTCCATTTCAAATGCTTTTTTGAGACCATCATGAACTGATTTTAATTCAGAAAGCTCTTCAAGTTTAATCGGTAATCTGTAAAGTCCAAGTTTAAATCCATGTAAAGGATAGACACCACGTTTTGCAGTAGGTGCTTCCATTGACCATACTCGATCTTTAAGAAGTAAGGACATCTGTTTTTTGTGAATGAGATTTATTTAAAAAGGTTATCAGCTGTCATCATCAGGACATGTTAATTCCCGTAGTTCGATGTATTTTTTTTCCATATCTTCTGCATGAACCATTACATCTGCTAGATCGTAGGAGTCTTTTGCAAAATACCAACGAATTGGAACCCAATGTCCAATCCCATCCATGTCATGAATCATCCCCTTGTCGGCTTTGACGTTAATCTTTTCATCGATTGAGGTTTCCCTGATTTCAAGACCACGTTTTGTCTTATCCTCCATGACAATATCAGACCCACCATCTTTGATAAAATAGAAAGAGCCTTTCTTTAAAACAGGAAGGTCTAAAAGCAATTTATTTTTCCACAGGATTTCCTATCATGTTACCCCATTCAGTCCAAGAACCATCATAGTTTCGAACCTTTGGATAACCAAGTAGGTATTTCAATACGAACCAACTGTGTGAAGAACGTTCTCCAATTCTACAATAACAAATTACGTCTTTATCTGGAGTAACACCTTTTGGTTCATAGTTTTGTTTCAATTCTTCAACTGCTTTGAATGTGCCATCAGCATCATTGACTGCAGTTGCCCACGGAATGTTGTTTGCATCAGGAATATGTCCACCCCTTTGTGCATGCTCCATCGGATATTCTGGAGGTGCAGTGATTTGTCCTGAAAATTCTGCAGGAGATCTTACATCAACCATTACAGTGTCTTCTTTTCCTAGTGCACGACTTACATCAAATAGATATGCACGTAATCCTTCATCAGGTGGTTGTGCAATGTAATTTGTTGCAGTTATTTGAGGTTCGTCAGTAGTGTAATCTTTATTTTCTAATTCCCATTTTTTTCTGCCGCCATTCATAATCTTTAGATTTTCATGTCCATAGATTTTGAAAACCCAGAAAACAAATGCTGCAAACCAATTGTTGAAGTCACCATAAAGAATTACTTCAGTATCTGCAGTAATTCCATTTTTTGACATTAATGCTTCAAATTCTTTTTTGCTTATGATATCTCTTGTAACAGGATCATTAATGTCTCGTTTCCACCAGATTAAACTAGCACCATTAATGTGACCTTTTTGATATCCATTTACAGGATCATAGTCGACTTCAACTAATTTCCTATTTTCATTAGGAGGATTTTGTGATACCCATTCAGTATCTACTAAAACTTCGGGATGTGCGTAACTCATGTTATCTAGAAAAATGATTTCATACTTAATTGTTTTTCCAGAAAATGCTAAAAATATCATTTTTAAGTAAACAAGATTCAGAAGAACTGCTTGAAATTACAAAAAGTGGCAGTCGTAAGTAAGGTAGGATCCAAAGAATCAGAGCAAGCTGCCAAAGATGTTGCAAAAAAGATTTTGGCAAAAAAATCAAAGGTGTTCATAATTTCACCAATCCAAGTAGAAGGGGCAAAGCAGTTAGAGGATTTAGAGGAATTAAAAAAAGAAAAGCTAGACCTAGTCATCACACTAGGCGGAGACGGCACAACTTTACGGGTGTTTAGAAGTTTAGAGAATGAAACACCGATTTTGACAATAAATGTTGGAGGCAACAGAGGAATCTTAGCTGAAATCACAATTGAAGAGATTGACGATGCAATTGAGCAGATTTTAAAAGATAATTTCTTTTTAGACAAAAGAACAAGAGTCGTTGCATCCTGTGGCGGAAAAGAATTTCCTCCAGCACTAAATGAGATTTACATTACCAGAACAAATTTGACTAAAACTGCACAAATTGAAATTAAATTTCAAGACGATACAGTAAAGCAAAAAATGGACGGAGTAATCATTGCAACACCAAGCGGCTCCACAGGACATTCGTTTTCATTAGGAGGACCAATTTTGCATGAGAGTCTTGACGTCTTAATTATTACACCAGTTGCACCCGTGTACAGACTAGCATCATTGATTGTACCAGATGAAAAAATCGAAATTACTTGTTCTCATGATTGCAACATTGCAATGGATGCACAAGTTGTAAAAACAGCGGGATATGAAGAAGCAATCACCATAAAAAAATACAAAAAACCTGCAGTCTTTTTGAGATTAAAGAAGAGAGGACTGAGACAGATGAGCAAGCTTGGATTTTAGAATTTTAGACGCAAGTGCATTTTATGCAGGAGTGCCATTTAGGACATCTGAAGATTGTTTTACGACATCTCTAGTTTATTATGAAATCAAACACATAAAGAGAAACCATGATGCATTAGGAACTCTGCTTGAGACCAATCGATTAAAAATTAGAGAGCCAGATTCAGAATCAACTAAAAGAGCAATTAAGGCATCTAAAGAGACAGGAGATTTTCCACAATTATCAAAACAAGACATCTCAATTATTGCGCTATGTATTGAAACGAATGGTCAGATAATTAGTGATGATTTTGCAATTTCAAATGTTGCAAAGAATTTAGGATTGGAAATTATCCCCATCATGACTAAAGGAATCAAAGATGTTGGAAAATGGGTTCATTATTGTCCAGGGTGCAGAACCAACCATTCAAGTGGAACAGAATGCCCAGTTTGTGGAACTCCATTGAAAAGAAAATTGCTCAAATAAATTATTCAAGAAGTGTTTTTTGATTTGATTTTTTCAGATGCTTGCTTTTAGTGTCAAGAACTTTTTTTATTTTCTTGGCTCTTGTTTCTCCCAAACCTTCAATTTTTGCAAGTTCAGCAGTTGTTGCAGTAAAAACTTTGAG
>JBOEHF010000131.1:0-7508 GCA_050633805.1 Candidatus Nitrosopumilus sp. | reverse complement strand
GATACCAGCGATAGTGGAATTGCAAGATTAAGAGGTACGCATTTAGAATTTATGCCAAATATCTATTCAGGTTCTGGTGGGAAAAGATACAAAACTAATTTTAATATTGAAAAATTCTTTGAACAAGTTTTGCAGGCCATATCAACAATCTTCAAAGAAGGCGATACAATAGTAATTTTTGGTCCTGGTGAAACAAAAAAAAGATTTGCAAATTTTATTGAAAAATCACAAAAACTGCAAAAATATAAAATTCAAGTCGTAGATGGAATTGATTCTGGTGGAGAGGATGGAATTTACACATTTACAAAATCTCAAACAATGCAAGAGATTATGTCAGATAGTAAATTAGCCAAAGCTTCATCAATAATTGATGAAGTGATGAAACTTGCAAACAAAAAAAGCAGAAAATTCACTATGGGATATGATGAAACTTTGAACGCAAATCAAATGGGAGCAATCCAATCACTTGTATTTTCTGACAAAGTAATTCAAGAAAATAATGAGCAAGAAATGATGGATTTTCTAAATGATGCTGAAAATAAAGGTGTAGAAATTTTTAGTGTTGACTCATCTACAGATATTGGTCTTAGAGTTACAGGTTTGGGTGGAATAGTTTCTTTATTGCGATACGCAGTAGAATCTTAGCTAGTAGATTGAATCATATATTTTAGATATGATTTATCTATTGAAGTTATATCAATTTCTGCAATTTCTGGAACATCGTAAGGGTGGGATTCTTTAATTTTCTTTTTCAGCAAAGTTTTGTTTTTTGTAATCGTTTTGAAAATAGCAAGATATTCTGATGAATTTTCTACTTTACCATTCCAGGAATAAATTGATGAAATTTTAGAAATATTGACACATGCAACTGTCTTGTTTTTGACAAGTTCATTTGCAATTTTAGAGATTGATTTTTTGTTTGGGTATGTGGAGATAATTACTGTAGGTTTCATAGTAAACGATAAATGGCCGTACCTTAAAAAAATTAACAATTAGTTTGGAACTTGATTTTATTACTCAGAATTCGATAATCTATGTCTTAATGGCTTGGGTAGTTATTGTGATAGTTGCAAAGGCATTAAAAATTGAAAAATATGGTTTTGAGATTAAAGCATATAGTCTCGTTTACAAGAACAAGGGAGTTAATGAAGTTCTCTTAAAATTGTTGAGTCGAACAAAAAGAGGAATCAGAATTTTTGCAGATACTAGTGTAATCGCTGGTTTTATTATGATGGGATTCGCATTTTGGTTTTTGTTAAACAATGTTTCAAACTTTTTTGTTGCACAATCAGAGTTTTCAGAATTGACTGTACTTATTCCAGGAGTTACATTAACATCTGCATCATCAATTACATACTTTTTACTATCCATTCCAGTTGTACTTGTAATTCACGAAGGAGCACATGGTATTGTAGCAGCCCTTGAAAAAATTAAAATCAAGACGGGAGGATTTGCAATATTTATTGCAATGTTTGCAGGCTTTGTAGAACCTGATGAAGAAGAATTTGAAAAAGCAAAAAAGATTTCTAAATTAAGGGTGATAGGTGCAGGTGCCACATCCAATGTAATGTTTGCATTTGTTTTAGGTGCCATTTTATTAACAAATCCATTTTTTGCAATGGTTTTACCTGAACCACTTCTAAGTATATTCTATGATCTTCCTGAAGGAGTTTTGATCCTTTCTATTATAGAAAATTCTGGAGCTGAACAAGCAGGATTACTTGCAAATGACATAATTACATCAATTAATGATATACCGATTTTTAGTCCAGTTGATTTTCCAGTATTGAATCCTGGAGACACTGCAAGTGTATCTGTAATTAGAGATGGTCAACCACTAAACTTTGGTGTAGAGATAATGCCTGCACCAGAAGATCCTGAAAGAGGATTAATTGGAATTATGAGAGATAATACTTTTGCATACAAACCTGTAATGAATTTCGTTGAATGGAATGATCCAAATGTTTCAATGTTCTTGTTATGGCTTTGGATGATCTCATTTTTCATAGGAATTATCAATATGCTTCCATTACCAATTTTAGATGGAGGAAAATTCATTCATACAATAATCGATAAAAGAATTTCAGATAAATCAGTCAATATTGTAATGTGGGGAATCTATGCATTTACTTTTGCATTATTTGGTCTCAATATTGCCTTATCATATTTGAAATCAGGTTGGTTTACAATCTAAAATACCTAAAGAATCATTAATGGAAAAAAACTAGCTGATCTCATGAAATGTGACAGATGCGATAATCCACCAGCATATACAAGAAAATATTCTGGTGAAAAGCTTTGTTCACAATGTTTCTCAAAGTCAATTGTAAGAAAAACTGCAAAAACTATTTCAAAATATAATATGATCAGGTATAATGAATTAGTGGCTGTTGCAGTTTCAGGTGGTAAAGATTCTCTAGCCTTATTAAAAATCATAAATGAAATGGCATTAACTCATAGTTTTAGAATCATAGCAATAACTATAGATGAAGGAATTCCAGGATATAGGAATGAAGCGTTAGAAATAGTTGAAAAATTTTGTGACGAACTAAATGTTGAACACAAAGTTTACTCTTACAAAGATCTGTTTGAATTAACACTTGATGAAGCATTGGATTTAAGAGAAAATGAAAAAACATCATCATGTTCAATTTGTGGTACATTAAGAAGAAGAGCAATTGATCATGCAGCTAAAGATATTGGTGCAGATGTAATTGCAACTGGGCATAATCTAGATGATACACTACAAACATTTGTGATTAATATGCTTTCAGGAGATACAACAAAAGTTGGATGGATGGATCCTGATACTTCAACTAATGATTTAAGGAAAATAAAGCCATTCTGTGAGATTTATGAATCAGAAATTGTATTTTATGCATTTACAAATGATATGCCATTTCAATCAGAACCATGTCCACACATGAATGAAGGAATAAGAACAGAGATTCGTGAATTTTTAAATTCGTTAGAAAACCAACATAGTGGAATTAAAAATAATTTTTATCAATCAATTCTCAAAGTTTCGCAAACTGTAAAAAATTCTAATTCAAAGGAAAAAACAAAATGTGAAAAATGTGGAAATGATTGTACGGGTAACGTATGCTCAGTTTGTAGTGTGGTCTTAAAACTAAAAGAAAAACAAACCTAATGCAAATATAACATACTTTCTTAGGAAAAATGGTAGTAGGTAGGATCAGGGTGCCAGCCGTGCCCTATTCTGAAACCGGCTATATGCAGAGATCAGTAACTGTTGGGTAAATCTCTAGAAGGATAACTCCCGCTTGGTGTGCGGAAATGAAATCACGCCGAGGCGGGTGGTTGCAGGACTAGAAATATCCGAAGGGATAACTTCTAAGACCGAGCCATCGAAAGGGATGAGGTCCGGGAGGGAGCAATCCTAAGGTGGAGCATCCACGCTTCCTCGTCAACGTGGCGGATCTTGTATGCCTTGAAATGGGGCTATTCGTCTAGACTGGAACCAGTAGATCTACTACCTTTATAATTAAAATCAAATTTTCAAATTTATGGAAGGAATTGTCTCATTTGGAAATAAGAGAAATTATGAAGACTTTAAGAAACAAATTCCTAGTCAAGTTTTACCATTATTTGATTCAATTAGAGAATTTTGTTTTTCATTAGGGGAAAAGGTAGTTGAAGATGTTAGAATGCACAGAGTAGTTTTTTGTAAATCAATGACATTTAGATGGTTTTTAGATGTTGAACCTGAAAGAGAAGGAGTCATCATAAAAATTCAGAGAAACAGAAAAGAGCCAGTAGAAATTATTCAAATTAAAAAAGAACAAGAAATTTCTGAATACACTCAAACTATTAAAGATGCATTTGAGAAAATTCACTAGTATAAGACATCAAATTTAGAAAATTCTGCAGCGTATTTTTCATTACATATCTCCACATCTTCAACTCTTGCATTAGCAGGACCACTATGAGCCCATTCAACAAGTCTGTCAATATTGTCTTCATTCCCTTCTAAAACAGCTTCAACTCTCCCATCTTGAAGATTTTTTACCCAACCAAAAACGTCATTTTTCTTTGCCATTACTTTTAGAGATTGTCGGAAAAAAACACCTTGAACTTTTCCAGTAATAAAAAGTCTAACACGATAATTTGACACTACAACAATAATTCATCGAGCTATTAATCAATTTTAGGTTGAAAGGAAAACTACTTTCTTTCTTTGATTCTAGCTCTACCAGTCTTTCTTGCTGCAATGCTACCTACCTTTGCACCAGGAGGAGTGTCTCTTGAGACTGTAGAACTTTGACCAACGTGTTGATGACGACCACCACCGTGTGGGTGTACATATGCTGCTTGAGCAACACCTCTAACAATTGGATATTTCTTTCCTTTAGCTTTAAAACTACGCCACTTGTTACCTGCACTCATAAAGTGTCTTTCACTAGCACCACCGCCAGCAAGAGTACCAATCATGGCTCTATTTTTAGGATTAAGAGTAGTAAATTTTCCAGATGGTAGTTTAACAGTAACACCATCATCTCCATGAGAGAAAACTGTTGCATTAGTTCCTGCAGACTTAACAATAGCACCACCATCTCCAAAGTGTTTCTCAATGTTACATACTATAGTACCGTCAGGAATGTTTTGAACACTAATTACATTTCCTTTTTCTATTTCTGATTTTAATCCAAATTGTAAAGTTGAACCAACTGTAGTTCCAAGAACTGCTGGTACGAACGAAACAGAACCATCTTCAAATCTAACTTTTGCTAAAGGTGCTTCTCTACCACGTTCATGGACAAGATCAATGATTTTACCTTCATGTTGTTCTGCTAATGGAAAACGTGGATAATTGGCTTTTACTCCTACTTTACCGGTAGATGTAGATCTAAACTGATTGCCTCCACGGCCACGTCTACGAACTAATGGTCTCTTACCCATGATGTTGATCGTTTCCTATCTAAAGAGAATTTTAAGCTTGTGGTATTCATCCTGTAAGTAATGGAAATTACCACAAAGGTATAAAAATTAGAATTGAGGCCATTGAGTATGAGTCAAAATGCTCTTTCTCTCAAAGTCCTTGAAGCATATACAAGAGATGTTGGTAGAGGAGTTGCAAGAATCGATTATGATTCAATGGATACATTAAATGCATCAACAGGTGATGTGATTGAAATTAAAGGCAAAAGAAGAACAGTAGCAAAATGTCTTCCACTTTATCCATCTGATGAAGGGAAAGGAATAATCAGAATTGATGGACTTGGAAGAAATAATTCAGGAATTGCAATTGGTGATACAATTTCTGTCAGAAAAATAAAAGCAGTAGCTGCAGAAAAAGTAGTAGTTGCACCATTAGAAGCAATTCCCCCAATTGATGAAAGATATCTTGCTGATGCTTTAGAAAGTGTTCCTTTGATTAAAGGAGACAATGTAATGGTTCCATACTTTGGTGGACGTTTAACTTTTCAAGTAATCGGAGTTAATCCAGCTGCTGATGCTGTTTTAGTAACTCAAAAAACTGTTTTCCACATTGCAGAAAAAGGAGAAACATTACGTGGAGTTCCACAAGTAACCTATGAAGACATTGGTGGAATTCATAATGAGATTAAAAAAGTTAGAGAGATGATCGAACTTCCATTAAGACATCCAGAAATTTTTGAGAAATTAGGAATTGAAGCTCCAAAAGGTGTGTTATTGTATGGTCCACCAGGTACTGGTAAAACATTACTTGCAAAAGCAGTTGCAAATGAAAGTAATGCACATTTCATTAGTATTTCAGGTCCAGAAATTATGAGTAAGTTTTATGGTGAAAGTGAAGCAAGATTAAGGGAAATTTTCAAAGAGGCAAGAGAAAAAGCTCCATCGATTATTTTTGTTGATGAAATTGATTCAATTGCACCAAAAAGAGAAGAAGTTACCGGAGAAGTTGAAAGAAGAGTTGTTTCTCAGATGCTATCATTAATGGATGGATTAGAAGCAAGAGGAAAAGTAATTGTTATCTCTGCAACAAATAGACCAAACGCAATTGATCCTGCACTTAGACGACCAGGAAGATTTGATAGAGAAATTGAGATTAAAGTTCCAGATAAAAAAGGTAGAAAAGACATTCTTGCAATACATAGTAGAAACATGCCTTTAGGGGAGGATGTTAATTTGGATAAAATTTCATCAGTTAGTCACGGATACGTAGGTGCTGACTTGGAATATCTATGTAAAGAGGCAGCAATGAAATGTTTGAGAAGATTATTACCAGTTTTGAATTTAGAAGAAGAGAAACTTCCACCTGAAACTTTGGATAAATTGATTGTAAATCATGAAGATTTCCAGAAAGCACTCATTGAGGTGACACCATCAGGAATGCGAGAAGTTTTCATTGAAAATCCAGATGTAAAATGGGAAGATGTTGGAGGATTAGAGGATGTTAAACGAGAATTACAAGAAGCCGTAGAATGGCCAATGAAATACCCATCCCTTTATGATAAACTTGGACACCATATGCCAAGAGGAATTTTATTGCATGGTCCAAGTGGTACTGGTAAAACATTAATGGCAAAAGCAGTTGCTACTCAAAGTGAAGCAAACTTTGTTTCAGTCAGAGGTCCTGAACTCTTATCTAAATGGGTAGGAGAATCAGAGAGAGGAATTAGAGAAATTTTCAAACGTGCACGTCAGTCTGCACCATGTGTTGTATTCTTTGATGAAATTGATTCAATTGCACCAATCAGAGGAGCAGGTGGAGAAACTGCAGTAACTGAAAGAGTTGTCAGTCAATTACTAACAGAATTAGACGGAATGGAAAATATGCATGGTGTAATCGTGTTGGCAGCAACAAATAGAGCAGATATGATTGATCCAGCATTATTAAGACCAGGAAGATTTGATAAAATAATTCAAATTCCACTTCCAGATAAAGAAAGTAGAAAGAGAATATTGAAAATTAATGCGGATAAAATTCCAATAATTAGTGATGAAAAAGATCCTCAGCACATTGACTTCGACAAACTCGCAGAAATTACTGACGGATTAAGTGGAGCAGATACTGCATCTATTGCAAATACTGCTGTATCATTAGTTATTCATGAATTCTTAGATTCACATCCCGATGTCAAAGAGGTACAAAAAACTGCAATTGATGCCAAAGTTACAATGAAACACTTTGAAGAAGCAGTAAAGAAAGTTAGAGAACAAAAAGACCTCAAGATGGGCGAAAAATTGGTAGCTTCCTATTACAGGTAGTTTTAATAAAATAACAAATCTAATCCTCGTAAATGTCAGAATATACGGGATATGATGGAAATTCATTAGAATTTCTAAAAACAAACCAGATTTCAATTGGAGATTCTGTAAAAATTAAAGCTGATATCACTTATTCGGGAATTATCATGCCAAGATATGAACACGGTGATGACAAACATATTGTTTTAAAATTAAAGAGTGGATACAATATTGGTTTAGAAATTACCAAAATTGAAAAAGTTGAAAAGAATGTGCCTCTAGAGAAAATTATTGAAAAGAATGAAAAGAATGAA
>JBOEHF010000130.1:0-435 GCA_050633805.1 Candidatus Nitrosopumilus sp. | reverse complement strand
GTCAGAACACAGAAGAACTTCCCAGCTACGGAAGAAGTCGGAAGTGTCTTTAACAACCCGCATTATGTTGCAGGCAACACAAGAGGCAGCCACAACATGCCATTGATGCCCGTAAAACTAAACTCTGCAGCTACAATCAACTTTTGTATTCCGATTGTTGAGGCACTAGTCTTCAGCATGCACAATGGAAAACTAACCGGACCGTTTGACGGATTCTCAACTCCGGACTGGGATTACATCAGGGAAAATGCAACAAAAAAAGCAATGGCAATCAGAAGCCAGGGATTCATCCATCCGGCAACACTTGTTCCATCCGAACTAGAATATGCCGAAGGATACAGAGCCAGAATGGACGTACTTGAAAGCAAGATGAAGCCAATGGAGGACACATCCAGCGGCGAAAAGAAGGAAAACTACGAAGATCCGGACTAGTAA
>JBOEHF010000129.1:0-485 GCA_050633805.1 Candidatus Nitrosopumilus sp. | reverse complement strand
TCTGTAATTGATGGATTGATGACTTTGGTTAGAGGACAAAAACTTCCAATCTTTTCAGGTTCTGGTATGTCTCACAATCTTTTGGCAGCACAAATTGCAAGACAAGCAAGTGTTGTTGGTACACAAGATGATTTTGCTGTAGTCTTTGCAGCAATTGGTGTGCAATACAGTGAAGCAGAATATTTCAGAAGAAGTCTTGAAGAATCTGGTGCACTCAAAAGAAGTGTTCTATTCCTAAACACTGCAGATGATCCTGCAATTGAAAGAATCATTACTCCTCGTGTAGCATTAACTGTAGCAGAATATTTGGCATTTGAATTAGGAATGCACGTTCTAGTTGTAATTACTGATATGACAAACTATGCAGAAGCACTAAGAGAGATTAGTGCAGCAAGAGAGGAAGTCCCTGGAAGAAAAGGATATCCTGGTTATCTTTACACTGACCTTTCAACACTTTATGAAAGAGCAGGAAAACTCAATGGAAG
>JBOEHF010000128.1:0-9509 GCA_050633805.1 Candidatus Nitrosopumilus sp. | reverse complement strand
TTAGGGTTGTTTGATTTCTTTTTCTTTTGTTTCTTGTTTTGTTTTTTCTTTGTCTCTTCACTAACTAATTTCTTGAATAGTTTGAATGCCTGATCAACATTTTGATTATTATGAACAATTGCCCTAACGGCTCTAATCATAGAAACCGGATGTTCTGATTGCCAGATGTTTCTGCCCATATCAACACCGACTGCGCCACCTTTGATTGCATTGTAGGTTAATTGTAATGCATCGCGCTCTGGAATCTTTTTACCCCCTGCAACAATAATTGGTACAGGACAGGATTGAACAACTTTTTCAAAATTATCACAATAGTAAGTTTTTACAATATGTGCCCCTTGTTCTGCTGCAACTCTACATGCCAATGAGAGATATCTTGCATCTTTTCCAAGTTCTTTTCCAACAGCAGTGACAGCTAATACCGGAAGTCCATATTTTTCAGCCTCACTGACGAGTTTTCCAAGATTTACAATAGTTTGATATTCATATTTTGAGCCAACAAAGATAGACATTGCAAGTGCGCTAGCATTGAGTCTTATTGCATCTTCAATGGACACAGTGATGTCTTCTTGAGACAAATCCTCTCCGATAATACTGGATCCCCCAGACACTCTCAAAACCATCGGAGTGTCAGTTGTTGAAGATACGGATGCTCTTTGGACGCCTCTTGTAACCATAAGGGAGTCACAGTGTTTCAAAAGTGGTGCAATGACTTTTTTTGGGTCTTCTAATTTTTCAGTTGGACCAAGAAAGTATCCATGGTCCACTGCCAACATCAATGCGCGATTATTTTGTGGTTTAATTATACTAGAAATTCTATTTTGCAGCCCCCAATCCATATCTCTTCGATTTTGAAGCAATGAAAATCCCTTCTTAAGCGTTTCTTATTTGGTGATAATTATTTTCATAGCATCTTCACCAGAACGTGCATGATCAAATGCTTTTTGAGTATCAGAGATTGGATATGTGTGAGTGATTAGTTGCTTGACATCAATTTGAGATGACTCTATTAGAGATAGTGCTTCTTTAGTGTCAAGATCAGATGCGGCATAACTGGTAACTAAAGTGATTTCTTTAGAGTAAACTTTACTCATATTCAAATCTAGTTTCGCACCTTTTGAGGGAACACCAAACATCATCACAGTGCCTCCTTTTCTAACCATATCTATTGCATCAGATAGTGCTTTCAGGCTGCTTGTAGCAACTATTGCCACATCAACACCCCTACCATCAGTATCATCTTGGATTTTTTGCATTCTGTTTTCATCCATAGAGTTTATCGAATCAGTGATGTTGAATTTTTTTACGAAATCCAACCTAAAATCATTCACATCAAAACAAAATATTTTAGAGAATTTTTTAGCATGTGCAAGCATTACATGCATCATTCCAGTAGGGCCCACCCCAAAAATTGCAGCAGAGTCACCTTCACGATAAGAAAATTTTGACCAAGCCCTTACACAACATGCTAATGGTTCAATCATTGCAGCTTCTTCAAAACTAAGAGAATCAGAAATTTTCAGAACGCCCCCATGGGAAACATTCCATGCAGGAACAACATATTCTTCGGACAAACCACAGGGAGACAAATTAGTTTCATAATATTTCTGACACATTGTTTCATATCCATGATTGCAAAAATGACAATCATAGCAGGGAACATGATGATGAGTAAATACCCTGTCGCCTTTTTCGAAACCAGTTACATCAGAACTTACCTCCAATACAATTCCAGAAGGCTCATGTCCTAAGCGCATTGAAGGTTGACCATATTGACCAAATACCTTCTCCAAATCAGAACCACAAATCCCACAAGCTTGCATCTGTACTAGAATTTCACCAGATTCCAATGCAAGTTTGTCAGTTTCATCCACAGAAATAACAGATGGTTCTTTAACAGAGGCAGTTTTCATGGTTAAATATTAGAAATTTGGATATAAGTAGATTATACGCCAAGGATTTTCTTTAGCATGACCCTATAATCAACTTCAGTTTTTTCACTTCCAGCTGCAGGCAATGCAAATACCAGAGTTGATTTTCGAGATCTTAGTACAGTTAATTCATCGTTAATAGATTTTGTAATATCATCACTAACTAAAACAAGACCAACATCTGAATCATCAGTCAATGTTTTAATTTCCTCAAATGCCTTCTGAGGATCTTCAGAAATTTTACCTGGAATTCCAGCTAATTGGAAACTAGTTACAAATGATTTGCTTCCAACAGTAAAGATTTTCATAGTTGAAAATTTTGTCTGTTCTAATTTAATCCTTTTTGGAGGCATTAGATCAGGAAAGGTTGATTTAGTTTGAAAAACCAGTGAATTTATGGCAGAAATTGACACTCAGAAAGAAGTCTATTTGTTCCTACATGGAAGAATGGATCTTAAAGAAAAAGCAACAAATGCATTGACTGCAAAAGGATTTGCAGCCGACAAAGTCATCATGGCATTACCAACTAAAGTTGGAAATGTTGGAGATTATATGGCAATGTTATGGATGCCTCCAAACCCTGACCACATCAAAATTCAACAAATTACCAGTGTTGAAGAAGTAGAGCCAGAAGGAATGATCGGTCTATGGAAAGGAGCTTCTAAAGAAGACATAGACACCATCCCATTAGGATAGATTAGCTGAATCCAGCTCCAAAATCATTACCTTTTTCTAAAACGTCACCGGAATCAGAACTTTTTAATTTTCTATAAAGCAATGTTTCATAAACCATTTTCATTGCCTCTTCATCATCAAGATTGCAGTCTTCTTTGATTTGATTTTTGTATTTTTCTAGTTTAGCAACATCTTGTTCATCAGGTGAAACATCATCATGAACCATCAGATTTGCTATTTTCTCAATTTCAGAATTTTGTTGATCTTCATCCACAATGCTGTATTAGATTTCTAGTTATTAATAAGTTCGAACAAGTTATCATCACAAATCAGAGATCAGTCCTGAAAGAAAGTTGGAAAATTCATCATCAGAGAAAATAATTTTTTCAACTTGATTTTCACTCCTAGCAAGATGTGCAGATTCAAGATGGTAACAAGCAGTTTTTCCATTTAGTTTACCAAAATAAAATCCAGGACAAGAACAGTAATTGCATAGAGGATCAATCCAATGCTCTCCCCCTTTTCCAACCACAGTCCAAATCTTTCTTTGGCTAGGCTCAAAAACATGTAGCTTTACACGCTTTTCAGAAACGATAGATTGAACTCGTTCCAAGTCTTTGTTCACAAGGGTTTAATCGCACATCTACAGTATAACTCTGATGCTACAAACTAGAATAGTTCCAACCAAACCTGCATTAATTTTGGAAGGTGAGAAAAAGTATTTGGTAGTTACCGACATTCACATAGGATTTGAAAACAGTATGGCATCGAATGAAATTTTCATAGGTAAAAATTCAACAATTAACGAATCAATACAAGAGTTATCCGAAATGATTGATTTAGAGAGTCCTGATTCGGTGGTTTTATTAGGAGACATCAAATCAAGTATCAAAAGCATAACAAGAAACGAATGGGACGAGGTTCCATTATTTTTCAAAAAAATAAGAGAAAAGTGTGATGTGGTTTTAATTCCAGGAAATCACGATTCCAACATCCAAAGACTAGTTCCAAATGATGTTGAAATGATTAGTTCGACGGGGATGGTGGAAGAAGACATCTTATTGACACATGGGCATACAATGCCTTCTGAGAATTTTTCTCATGTAGACAAGATCATCATGGGCCACATTCATCCAGTTTTTTTTCAGGAGGATTCAATAATGAACGGTCAGAGAGTGTGGGTTTCGATTAAAACAGAAAAAGAAAACATATTTCCAAACAAATCAGGAGAGATTGAAATTACAATAGTTCCATCATTTAACAGATATTTTTATGCAACACATAGAAAACAATACAAAAAATCAATTTCACCAATAATTAGTAAAATAAAGGAAGTGTCAAAAGCAAAAATCATCACATTGGATGGAACAATAATAGGGGATGAATCTAATATCAAACAAGTGATTTGATCAAGTTTTGTAACAAATGTTCCTTTTTGGGCACAGTTTGGACATCTTTTGGGATTTGGCCCAAGTTTTTACAGTCTTAGTATGCAACACGAATTTCATCAGCGTCAAATTTCTCAATTTTACTTAGAACTTCATCTATCTTATCATCAGAGGATTTTTTGGCATGAATATTGGTTAGGGTGGCATAGTTTGTGTTTTTTAGACTTTTTCAAGTTCATCATATGGCTCTATAGGGTCTGTGGAGGTTTTGTTGTATTTGAGCCACTCTAAAGTTTTGACAAAGGAATCAGCTAATTCAAGAGTAGTTAGAACAGGAAGGCCAAGCTCTATTGATTTTCTTCTGATTTGATATTCATCTTCAAGCATTCCAACATATTTTTCAATTGTGGAGGTGCTCGGGATATTTATGATAAAATCAATTTTCCTTTCATAGAGCAAATCTGCAATGTTTGGTTTTCTTTGAGGTTCAGAAATCTTGTGAACTATTTCAATGTCCCCAAGTTTCTCTTCAAAGAATTCTGCAGTGTGTTCTGTTGCCAAAATCTTGAATCCAAGTTGTTTAAGTATAGCAATTGATGAGAGGAGTTTTTCTTTGTTTTGTGCGCCACCTACTGTAACAAGAGCAGTTCCAGTTTGAGGTAAGTTGTAACCAACCGAGGTTAATCCCTTTGATAGTGCATCATAGAAGCTGTTTCCAAAACATGCAGCTTCGCCAGTAGATTGCATTTCTACACCAAGTGCAATATCAGCACCGTCTAATTGCATAAATGAAAACTGAGGAACCTTAATTCCATAGTTGTGAATTTTCTGCCATTTGTTTTCAGGGATTTTAGGGAACGGTTTGCCTAAAATAGCCTTAGAAGCAAGCGAAATCAGATTCATTTTTACCAACTTAGAGACAAAAGGCATTGAACGTGAAGCTCTAATGTTAAGTTCAATCACATAGACATGATCATCATGAACCAAGAATTGTAGATTAAAGGGCCCTTTAACATTAAACGTCAAAGCAATTTTTTTTGTATAATCAGTAATAGTTTCAATGGTTTTGTTACTTAACCTCCATGGAGGGATACACATCATTGCATCACCAGAGTGGACACCAGCACTGTCAATGTGTTCAACTATAGCACCGATAACAACTTCTTTGCCATTACTAATTCCATCCACATCCACTTCAAGCGAGTTTAACATGAATTTTGAAATTACAACTGGATGGTCAGGGGAAACATCGGTAGCTTCTTTGACATATGTCTTGAGTTCTTCTTGTGACCATACTACTTTCATTGCAGCACCAGACAAAACATATGATGGCCTTACGATAACAGGAAAACCAACTTCTTGTGCAAACGATCTTGCTTCATTAAGATTTGAAAATGCTTGCCATCGCGGTTGACCAATGTGAAGCTTGTCTAGCTCTTCACTAAACTTTGAGCGGTCTTCAGCTCTGTCAACATCATGAGCAGATGTACCCATAATGTTTACACCACGTTCAGCAAGACCAGGAGTTAGATTATTTGCAGTTTGTCCTCCAACACATGTAATCACACCTTTAGGATTCTCGAAGTCTGAAATGTCAAGTAGTCTTTCTTGGGTTAATTCTTCAAAATACAATCTAGTACAAATATCATAATCAGTGGATACTGTTTCAGGATTACAATTTACAACAGATACGTTCTTTTCTCCATTTTCTTGCAAGCCCCAAACCATGTTTACAGTTCCCCAATCAAATTCTACGCTACTTCCAATTCTGTAAGGACCTGCACCAACTACAACAACACCATTTTCATCCTTTGGAATGTCAATATCATGAGAATGCCCACCATAGGTAAGATACAGGTAATTTGTCACAGCTGGCCATTCAGCAGCAAGGGTATCAATCTGCTTTACAGATGGAATTACGCCTAATTTCTTACGTAAATCACGTACTTCATCAGGAGTGGTTTCCTTTACACGTGCAAGTTGTTTGTCTGAGAACCCAAGTTTCTTTACCTCCCACAACAGCGATTTGTCCAACTCAGATTCTTTGAGTTTTGTCTCTGCATCAACAATGTTTTGAATCTTTTGAATAAACCAAGGATCAATTGCAGAAAGTTTGTAAATTCTATTTGCAGGGATGCCCATCTTTAGTGCAATTGCAACATTGTATAGTATTTCATCATCATGATGCGAGAGTTTATCTTCAATCTCTTCTTCATCATACTTTTTTCCATTTATCCTATTCAATACCAAACCATCGTTTCCAATGTCAAGCATTCGGATTGCTTTTTGTAATGATTCTTCAAATGTTCGTCCTATTGCCATTACCTCTCCAACAGATTTCATAGTAACGCCAAGTTTTCGATTCACTTGATCAAACTTTGAGAAATCCCATCTTGGATGTTTACAAACAACGTAATCAAGCGAAGGTTCAAAACAAGCAGTAGTACTTTTTGTAATTCTATTTACAAGTTCAGGCAAACTATAGCCCAATCCAATCTTTGCAGACATGTATGCTAGTGGATAACCCGTAGCCTTACTTGCAAGAGCTGAAGAACGAGAGAGACGCGGATTAATTTCTATTGCAACATATCTATCAGAATCAGCATCCAATGCATATTGAATATTACATTCACCAACAATTCCAACATGTTTTGTTGCCCTCAAAGCTGCCGAACGTAACATATGATATTCATGATTGTTAATTGTCTGTGAAGGCGCAACTACAATATTATCACCAGTGTGTACTTTCATTGAAAGGACATTTTCCATATTACAAACAATTACATTATTACCATCATAGTCCTGCATGACCTCATATTCAATTTGCTTCCAATGACCAATGTATTCCTCAATCAAGACTTGGCCAACAAGACTTGCGTTAAAACCACGTTCAACAATTTCGTGCAGTTCAATTTCATTATGAGCGATGCCTCCACCCCTACCTCCCAAAGTATAGGCGACTCTGACTATTACAGGGTATCTTAGTTCTTCTGCTGCTTTCTTTGCATCATCAAAATTAGTCACAGTTTTACTCTTAAGAACAGGAACTCCAGCCTCAGTCATCTGGTCTTTGAAAAGCTGCCTGTCTTCAGTGTTTTTGATGCCTTGTACCTGAGTCCCAAGAACTTTGACATCGTATTTTTGTAAAATTCCAGATTCTTCAAGGTTAACACCACAATTCAATGCAGTCTGACCACCATATGCCAACATGATTCCATCAGGTCTTTCTTTTTCAATTATAGATTCAACATATTGTGGATTAACTGGTAAGAGATACACTTGGTCTGCAAATCTTGTATCAGTTTGAATAGTTGCGATGTTTGGATTTATCAGGACACTTTTGATTCCGTCTTCATGTATTGCTTTAAGACATTGACTTCCAGAATAATCAAATTCGCCTGCCTCACCGATTTTAATTGCGCCACTGCCTAGAACAAGAATTTTGTTTAGAGATTCATTTTTTGGCATTTTTATTTCTCCATTAGTTGTTTTAGTTCTTCAAAGACAAACTTGCAATCATAAGGGCCAGGTGCAGCTTCAGGATGAAATTGTACTGCAATACATTTTTTTGATTTGTGTTTTATTCCTTCGACTGTTTTGTCATCAGCATTTGTAAACCATAAATTAAAGTCAGATTTTTCAAGAGATTCAGGGATTATTCCATAACCGTGATTCTGACTGGTCACATAAACTTGGTTGTTATCCAAGTTTACACATGGTTTGTTTTGACCTCGATGTCCATACTTTAGTTTGTAAGTTTCAGTTTTTCCTGCGATGCCAATAATTTGTGCGCCAAGACAAATGCCAAGGGTTGGAACATTATTTTCAATTAATTTTTTAGTAGTCTCAATAGTTGCCGGACAGTTTTGAGGATCACCAGGTCCACTGCTTAGAACAATTCCTTTTGGATTGTATGACATTATTTTCTCATAGGATGTATTCCATGGAACCAAGATGACCTTGTAACCTATGTCTCGAACATTTCTCAAAATTGCAAACTTTGCACCAGTGTCAATAACTACAACTGTCTGCTCACCATCTCCAAAGGTTTTTTCTTCTTTAGTCGAAACCGAATCCATGAACTGTTCAGAGTCATAATGTTTAGCCTCAGAAAGTTGCTTTTTGATACTCTCATCATCAATTTCGGTGTCAGATACAACAAGAGCGGCCATCATGACACCGCCGGTTCTAAGTTTCTTTGTTAGTTCCCTAGTATCAATTCCAGCAATGCCAGGAATCTTTTCATTATACATCCACTCATCCAAGGTCATTGAAAGATTCCAGTGGCTTGCCGTATGGGATAATTCATGAACTACAAGACCTCTTGCTTGAATTTTATCGGCTTCAAAGTATTTCGGAATTCCATCTTCATCAGTAATTGTCGGATCGGGAACTCCATAATTTCCAACAAGAGGATAAGTAAGTGTAAGAATTTGGCCTTTGTAAGAAGGATCAGTTAGTGCTTCGGCATACCCGACCATACCCGTATTGAAGACAATTTCGCCAAAAACAGTAGCAGAATAACCAAAACCTTCACCATCAAGAACAGTACCATCATCAAAAACTAGTTTTGCAAGCTTTTTTGCGTGGATTGATTTCTTTGTAGTTATTGTGACCCTCGTAAAGTCCGCATCAAAGTGAATTTAAGTTTTGTGCGTAAGAAAAGGAAATTTTTTTGATCGCAGATTCTACAGGGCCTGGAACTCTTCGCTCCATTTATGATAAGCGCGAATCATTTCAGTTGAGACACTAGGTTTTCTTCTTTCCATAATATTTTTGAAATCAGCAATTGTAAGTTCTCGGGGTTGAATCGGTTCTTCGCCTTCAACTGGTTCATGATAATCAGGGGCATTGAAAATTTCATGGACTGTTTTAATCTGTGCTGCTTGACAGACGTCTTTGATATCACTTGCACTGTAACCGTCAAAGAGTTTTGCAAGAGATGAACTATTTACACTCATGTTCTTGTTTAATTTGGCAGTGTATTGATCAAAGAGATTTGTTCTTGCGTCTTGAGTAGGCAATGACACATAAATTCTCTTTTGGAATCTTCTGAGAAATGGCCAATCAAGACTCCAAGGTTTATTTGTTGCACCAATTACATACAACATCAAATCTTTGCCTTTACCATTAACACCATCCATTTCAGTTAAGAATTGATTTTTGGTTCTAACCTCTCCACCCACTTCACTGTTTCTAGAGCCTAATAGAGAATCAACTTCATCTACAAATAAGATAACAGGTTTACCTTCTTTCTCAGCATATTGTCTTGCCATTGCAAATAATTTTGAAACATTCTTTTCCGCTTCACCTAGCCACTTGCTCATCATAGAAGATGCATCTACATTTATGAAATAACCATCCATTTCGTTCGCAGTTGCTGCTGCAAGCATAGTTTTTCCAGTTCCTGGAGGTCCATATAGCAACATTCCCTTTGGCCATCCAAGAGGAAACAAGTCAGGTCTCTTAGTAGGGTATACAATAGACTCACGTAATGCACTTTTTGCATCATCTA
>JBOEHF010000127.1:0-9033 GCA_050633805.1 Candidatus Nitrosopumilus sp. | reverse complement strand
CTAGTTCTGACCAATGTAAACCCCCTGCATTATTGCTAATATGTGATCATCTATTAGATCTATGTTGTCTAATAGTGTAAACCAAATACTAACAACCGATCAATATTTCTAAATTCGAATTTAGAAATATAATTGATCTGCTATCTTGATTATACTACAAGTATAGAAAAATAATGTTTCAAAACTCGAGTTTAGAAATAAGAGCGCCTCCCACCAGACTTGAACTGGTGACCAACCGGTTAACAGCCGGTTGCTCTACCACGCTGAGCTAGGGAGGCACAAGATAAGACCTTGTCAAAAGTGATTTAATCTTTGCGAAATGCTCAATATTTTCAAAAATAATTTTTATTGACTATGTGATTCTACTCGCCCTACTGGGACATGATTGATTCAAATTTTTATTCTAACTTGATATTTTTTTGTTTTTTGTTACAATTGCTACATTTGTAGTAATCCTTTACGGGGTATCCTTTGACTGGAACAAGTACCCAATCATGTCCTTTTTTTTTACATGCCGATTTGCCAATATCTTCGAACGATTTTAAGGCATACTCGAATGAGAAATTAATGTTTGAAAATGTTGAAACTGTTTTTTATTCTTGTCCATAATCAAACTATATTTGATTAAATTCTATAAACTTCTGGATTTGTTTTTGTTTAACTTGTTGTCAAGCATTTGTAAATTGATGTTTGATCGATCATTATTCTGAAAAAGATTTTACTATGCATTTTTTCCATTTTTATTCATAAATATTTTTTCATATCTTTTTTTTAAATTATTTTATAGATCGATCTTCTAAAAATAGATGTAAAAATACCCATTTTGAATGATTTTATTATTCTTATTTTTAAAATCATCTTGTTAATTATGATTATCTGAAAATCATGATGTTTTGAATTTTTTCTTCCATTGATCATTTTTTTACGTATTTCTATCTGTGAATGATTCGTTTGTTTTTTACTGATCGATGTTTATGATGCCGTGTTTCACAAATGGGTTTTAAATCAATTCACACATTATATTTCCCATTTTATTAGTTTTAGACTATCCTATTTCTGATCTATGGTTATCTAAAATCTTAACAAATACTTAATGTGCTCAATACGATTTATTTCCCACAAATATCTGATGCGGTCATGTGAAATCAAACGTATTATTAATCCCAGATGCACTTAAAGTGATTTTTATAATTTAGTTGAATTTTGCAAAAAATTCTTTGATTTCTTTTGCATGACTTTCAACTAATTCGATTATCTCCAAATGTTCATCAGCTGTTGGTTCTCTTTGATGCACAATTTGAAATGCACTGAGTGCTGAACCGACCATTTCTCCTACAAAAAAACCACACAAAAAGTCACCAATGTTGCCACATTCCCAAGTTTCTCCAATTCTTGGAGATGCGCCTGCTGTTTTGTATAATTCTAAGGTTTGTTGGATTAACTCTGTAGTTTGTTTTGAAAATTCAGGATCTAGGGTCATGCGTTAACTTTGAATTTTATTTGTCTATGCCTTTTTTCTTTTCAAATGCATAGATGCCGTCAAGGAACACTCTATGATCTTTGTTCTTTACTTTAGATTTTAGTTCAATGTTTGCTGCAGTTTGGGTAATGTCGGTCCATACTTCTCCTGTTAAAATAATATCCTCGCCTTTAGGAATTACTTTGGTATTTCCTACAATGTGCGTTATTCTTGGTGCACGTTCACCTTGGAAGTTTTCAATTAGGACGTTTTTTCCTTCAACTTTAACTGTTATTGGAAAGTGAGAAAACACAATTTTCATTTTAATTGTATACCCTGTAATTAGACCTTCACAGATATTTCTAAGAATTGATCTTGCTGTATGTAAAATTGCATAATCTCTTTTCTTTTGATTAATTGCAGTAAGTAAAATCTTACCTTCGTTAACTTCTACATTAATTGGGATGCTTCTGAAACTTTTGTGTGTCTTTCCCAACGGTCCTATGAATGTCACCATGTGTTTGTTTACTGTAACTGTGACTCCTTCAGGAATATCTACTTGGTCTTTGAATTCTTCAATCTGATTAGTAGACATATCCGATCAAAAATCCTCCAATTCCTTTTTGTGATGCTTCATGATGGGACATTACACCTTGGTTTGTTGTAACAAGAAGCATTCCTCTATCATATGCAGGCAAATATTGCTGCTCCCAACTATTGTATTCATCATTTTTCACTTTGAATCTTGGGGAGATTGCTCCGCATTTGTTAATTTTTGCTAATAGTTTGATTTTGAATTTTCCTCCTCTTTTATCATCAATGTGCTCGAACTCTCCAATGTATCCATCTTTTTGAAGTGTCTTTAGAACTTCAATTCCTAATTTTGATGTTGGAAGAATAACACAATCGGACTTCCTTCTAGTCTCATTATTGTAAAGTGTAACAAATAGATTTGCTAAGATGTTGGTTGCTGGCATGTTATCTCACTTGTTTTTCCTGAACCCTAAAGATGTTGCGACTTCTCTGAAGCATCGTCTGCATAGCATTAAATCATATTTTTGAATGACTGCTGTATAATCTCCACATCTCTTACACCATCTTGAACCTCTGCCAAAGTCGTGTTTCTTTCTACCTGTTGCTTCGTAGGATCTATCTTTTGCCATTATGTTACAGTCACTCCAAATTCTTTTGCTAGATAGTCTTTTGCTTCTTGACTTTTGATAATGTGGGATTTGCCAACACTTGCTTTGTGTTTACTTCTTGTTCTAATTCCATATCCCGGTCTTGTTAATGTAATTGAAATTCCAAGACCCAAAATTCCTATTTGTGGATCATATTTTACTCCTGGAATATCGATGTGTTCATTAATTCCAAATGAAAAATTACCAAAGTTATCAAATGATTTTCCATTTACTGTGTTACCTTTAGCTTCTAGTAGTCTTTTTAGTAATGCAACTGCATCATCACCACGAATTGTTACTGCAACACCTATAGGCTCTCCTTTTCTAACACCCCAATCTCTGTATGCTGCTTTTGCTAAACGTGTTGATGGTTTCTTTCCAGAAATTTGTTCAAGTGCTCTTGTTGCAATGTTGATCACATCGCCGGATTTACCTAGACCCATGTTTAATACGACTTTCTCTAAAGAGATTTTTTTCATTGGAGATTCTGTTACTTGAGACATGTTATCACTTTAATTGAATTATTGGCTCCTCTTTACCGATTGGCATGATGATGTCTGCAGGAATTTCGATTTTTCTTTCACCTAATGCAAGAATAACTCTTTTTGGAAGAATGAATGTTCCTTCTTCGATAGTTTCAATTTTACCGATCTGCCCTGCATTATTTCCACGTGTAACTAAACCCTGGCAACCTGTTTCTAGTTTTATCACTTCGAGAATTTTCTGATCAGGAATTTGCATTAGACATGTATCGCCCACACTTACTTTAGTATCGGAAATTATTGAACGCCCATCATGGAATCCAATCTGTAATTTTCCTTTGTTGATTGTTGTTTTGCTTGTAACTCTTACAAGTTTTTTAGATTTTTCTGATTCGTTAATTTTGATTGGTTTTAGTAATTTGTCTTCAGTTGGTACTAGACGATAAATATCTGAAACATCTGCTAGTTCTATTACATCCATTAATCCAATTGCATGATGAAGTGATTTTCTAACCACACCATCAATCTTTACTCTTCCTGCATAAATTGCAGCTTTAGCTTCTCTAAGACTTGTAACAATACTCAACATGTCTCTAAGTAGTACTGCAGTTGGAACCGCATAGTTCTTTTTATGTGGGCCAGGTTTTACTGTGAGTACAAACCTCTTGTCTTTTCTGGTAATTCCCCAGAATTGAGGGGCCATTTGACGTTTGAGTTTTTTACTACCTGAAATGCTTACCATTATTCTTTATCTCCTTCTTTTGTGCTTTCATCTGCCACTTTTGTTTCTTTAGGGGCTTTAGGTTGTTTTTTGGCATCTTTTCCTTCTAGTTTTGCCATTCTCCATTTATCTTCACCATTAAGGGATGTTACTACCAAGTTAGATGTGTGGATGTATACATCAAATTTGTCTCCTTTGGTTTTTTCTTTCTTAACTCCTTCAATTGCAACACTGCTTTTTTGTGTGGAAACTTTAGATACTTTGCCATCTACCCCTTTGAATTCACCTCTTAGAATTGTAACACTGTCACCTTCAATTACTCTTACGCTTCTTTTTCCATATTTTTTATGAAGATCTTTTGATAGTGCACTTCCAAGTTGTTTGTTTTTAGTTTGGTATGTTGCCTTGAAAATCATTTGATTACGCATTTTAGTTGGTTTCATTTTGTTATACCACCATTGATGCCAAGTTAGCTACTCTTGGCCATTTCTCTGAAGCTTCTGCTGCTACTGGTCCTTTGATATCTGTTCCTTTAGTTTCTCCTTCTGGAGTGATAAGCACTGCTGCATTATCTTCAAAACAAACTCTTACACCGTTTAATCTTCTAACTGCATATTTTTGTCTAATTATTACTGCACCGTAAACTTGTTTTCTTAATTCTGCTGGGCCTTTCTTTACTACAACATTACAAAAGTCACCAACAGATGCAGATGCAAGTCTTGATGATCTAGTATGATGTCTTGGTACATTGATTACTTCTAAAATTTTAGCGCCTGAATTATCTGCACATACAATATTTGCACCAATCGGAATTACTTTGGTTACATATGGTCTGAATTCTTCTACTCCTTTACCTGCCTGCTTTGCCATTATGCCTTAACCTCCACAACAACATATGAGACAGATTTTGAGATGGGCCTGCATTCGGCAGTCAATACGTGATCTCCTGCTTGTACATCAATACATCCAGGAACATGTGCATGAATTGTACTCGTTCCTCTTGCATATCTCTTGAATTTACTAAAGTAAAGTGGTGCATCTTTTTGTAAAGTAATGGTTTGCTTTGCTTTTGCGCCTGTTACTTTGCCATCAAAGAGCTTTCCTCTGATTGATAATCCTCCATGGAATGGACAATTCTTATCTGTACACTCTCTTGATGGTTCTTTTACTTTTAATCCGATATTTTTAGTCATGCTTTTCCTCCAATTCTGTCAAATGATCTTTTTGCAATTCTTGTACCTTCAACAACGACGTCTTTTCCTCCGATTGAAAATTTCCAAGTGTTTGTAGACTTTGGCATTGATTTTGTACCATTTTCTGTATTTAATGTAAACATTGATTTTGTTTCATTAATGATTCTTCCATTTAATCCTACTACTTGTGGATTGGTTGATTGTGTGATCTCTGTGTTTAATCCGATAAATTCATGTGATGTAATGTTGTCTGGTGTAATCATTTCTCTCTCCTCAACTCTGTCAATCTTGTTAGCATTCTTGCAATATCGTGACGTAGTGGTTTTAGTTTGCCACTTTCTTTTCTCAATGTTCCTTTTGATCCGTCAATTCTAAGTTTTGCAAGTTCACTACGTGTCTCTTGAATTTTACTTTTAAGATCTTTTTCGTTCAATTGATTAATTGTCTTCATACTTATTCGGGTCATTTCAAATTAACCTCCTCCTCATCTAGTGTCTCAATTGTTTCCATCTTCTTTGCTTCTAATGCAATTCTTTCAGACTCTGATTTTGCAGTGTCTTCTTTACCTTCAACTTTTACAACTTCAACTTTGGCACCTTCAACTTCAATTTCTTCAACTTTGATTTTTTCTTCTTTACCTTTCTTTACTTTCTCTTTTCTCATTTCAAATTCTGGAACGAGTCTTTCTTTTCTTGCAATTCTAATTCTAATTCCGATTAACCCCATTGCTGTTTGGACGTGTGCAATGTCTTCATCTACAAGAATCTCTGCATGGTGTCCTGCTCTGGGTAAAATCCCCTGTGTGTGCTTCTCAAATGCTGAACGGTCACCTCTAAGTTTTCCTGAAATTGTAATTTGAACCCCCATTGCTCCTCCTTCCATGATTTGTTTTAGAGTCCACATTGTTGCTCTTCTAAATGCAGTTCCTCTCTCAAGATGTGATGCCATTCTGTTACACATTACACTAGGTGCAAGTTCTGGCTTTTCGATTTCAACCACTGAGATTTGTGGGTTCTTTAATCCAAAGTCTGATGCAAGTTTTTCAGTTAATGATCTGATGCCTGATCCTTTTCTACCAATAACAATTCCTGGTCTTGTTACATGTAATGCAACTCTAGTTCCTACTGGTGTCTTTGAAATTTCTGCATGTGAAAATCCTGCATCTTTGATTGCTTCTCTAAGATAGTCTTTGAGTAGCATCATGTTGTAGTTATCTTTGATTACGTTCTTTACTGCTGACATTTCTAAATCTCCTTTGCCACCAATTCTACGTGAGTTAAAACATTGTTCTTTGGAGTTGCTCTTCCCATTGCTCTAGGGGTGAATCTTTTTATCATTACTCCTTTGTGAACAGTTGCATTTACAATTTTTAATCTGTCTAAATCCATTCCTTTGTATTCAGCATTTGATTCTAAATTGTCTAAAACTTTGATAAACTCTTTTGCTGTTTTTTGTGGATAGCGTCCTGCCATCACACCTGGGTCTGGTCTATGTCCAACTTGATTTTTGAATCTTTTAAATGGAACTGCTCTTTTCTCATCAATTACTGCAATAAGATAGTCTCTTGCTTTTTCAATTGATAGTCCTTTAATTGACACTGCTACCTCGCGTGCATGTTTGTGAGAAATGTCTTTTTCTCTTAATGAAGAACGTACATGTCTAGTTGGGTCATAATTTTGGAAAGCGTAATTGAATCTGCCCATGATAATCACTTTAGCGGTACGTAGAGACTGGATCTTGATGCACCAACACCTGGGGCTCCGTGCGAAACTCTCTTGTTTGTTATTACATATTCTCCTAAATAATGCCCAATCATTTCTGTTGTCATAGTAACTGGTTGGAATTCTTTTCCTGAAAATACGTTTACTGTAACTCCTACCATGTATGGTAGAACTATCAAATCTCTAACATGGGTTTTGATAGGATTTTTTAATTTTCCTGCTTTTGCAGATTTGATCTCTTCAATCAATTTTCTTTTTCCATCTGTAATTCCTCTAGTAAGTGATCTTCTCTGTCTAGCATTGAATAGTTGGAATAATTTTTCTAATGACATGTTATCTAATTCCTCTTTTGGGATGCCTCTGTACGAAAATTCTTTAACCATATCTTATCTCCTCTGTTAGTCTTCGAGTTTTATGGTCCATATTATAGCATTCCTATCTTTGTTGCCAAGTCTCTAGCTTTTTCGGTGTTTTCAAACTGAACAAAAGCTTTTTTGCCGTAAATTGTTCTTGCAGTATTTACTTTTTTGACATTTTCTTTGTAAAGTGTTTTTACTGCTTCTGAAATCTGTGTTTTGTTAGCTGAAATTTCTACAATAAAACAAATTTTACTCTCATTTTCAACCATTGCAAAGGTTTTCTCTGTAATGTATGGCTTGATGATTATTTTCATTGCTTGATCTACATTCATTGTGTTTTCACCATTACCTCTAGATGTGTTGATTTTATTTTTCCAATTTCTTCAATCGCGGATTTGGAATATACTGTTAGTCTAATTGGATCAGAACCTGGTGCCAAGTCCAGAACACTTAGTTCTTTAACGCTTCTTACTTCTACTCCTGGTAGTGCACCTGTTGCTTTTGAAAGGTTAGATGAATCTGCAGTTACAAACAATACGCTTTTTCCAACTTTTTTAGTTCTACCTCTGAGTCTTGATTGTCCTGAACGTGGTTTTCTTGCGTTTAATCTCTCAACGTCTTGTGATAGTTTCAATGAATCAATTATTTTTCTAATTTCACTTGCTTTTGAAACTGATTCGATGTCATCTGATACTATAATTGGGAATGATTCAATGCCTTCAATTTTATGACCTCTTGCTTCCACTAGATCTTTCTTTGCAGTTGCAGCAATTGCAGAACATAATGCAAGTTTGTTTTCTTTTTTGTTTAATTTCTTGTAAATTACTTTCTCGACGATTGGAGGATGTGCTTGTCTTCCACCTCTGGTAGATGCAACTTCTGCACCTTGTCCTTGTCTTCCGCCCCCGCCGCCTTGCATTCTTGCAACACGGGATACCCCTTGTCCAGTTGGAGGATCATTAGAGTCTGCAACTACATCCATGCCTGCCATTGGTTTTCGTCCTTGTCTTTGGAATTTGTGTGATGTGAGATTAGTGAAAGCCTTGTGAATCAATTCTTTCCTGTATGGTGTTGAGAAAATCATTGGTAGTTCTACTTCTGAATCTTTAGTTCCTGTGGTTGTGTAAGATGTGGTTTTCATTATACTACAACCTCCAAAATATTTGGTTTGTTAACTTTGGCAGGGGCATTTCTAATTTGAGATCTTAGTTTGATCAATCTCTTGTAAGTTCCTGGCACTGAACCTTTTAGAATAATAAAGTCTCCTTTAACTAATCCAAAATGTTTGTATCCTCCAGCTGGATTAATTTTGATTTGTTCATCCTCTGTGTTTCCCATAATCATAATTCGTTTATCGTACTCTACTCTTTGATGGAATCCCATTTGTCCTGCTCTTGGAACGGTATACATCACACTCTGTGGTGAAATAGGACCTAAGGAACCAACTTCTCTAACTGTTTTTCTTGATTTGTGTTGTTTCTTTTTTACTCCCCATCTTTGAATGACACCTTGCCATCCCTTACCTTTTGTAATTGCAGCAACATCTACTTCTGCACCTGTCTCAAAAATTTCATCTATCTTAATTTCTTTACCAAGTAATTCTTTAACATGAGCAAATTGTTTTTTGATATCTCCTCCACTCACTGATGCTTCAAAAATGTAAGGTTTCTTTTGTTCTAATCCTGCAGCTCTTGGAGAAACTGCAACTATTGCAAATATTTCTTTAATCCTTCCTAATTTTTTTTCTGCATTATCTATTGCACCTTCTTTATTTTTTAATGAAATTTCTTTAGCTATATCTTTTGGAATATCTTCTGCATAAACATCAAATTCTGCATGTCGTCCATCATGATCTTTTGAATATCCTCTAACCCCTAAAATTAACACTGGTGGTGTAACTAAAACAGTACCTAAACT
>JBOEHF010000126.1:0-1707 GCA_050633805.1 Candidatus Nitrosopumilus sp. | reverse complement strand
GTTTACCTGAAGTGCCAAACTCCACTTCGTGCCCATCAATTATCCTCTCAAAAACTTGATTAGTATAACAAAGAGGACAATAAGTGACAGATATTGGAATGCCTCCCACCCTATCATTTACTATTTCATGCCAAACTAAAATGAAAATCGGGTATGCTTTTGCTTCACCATTAATTTCTAAACCAATTACAGTGTCAGAATCAGACATGAAATTTGAATTTGCAACATCAGAAAATACAGGATGATCAATTGAAGGAATACCATCTTTCGGAGGACCACCACTTTTAATTTTCTCAAGAGGAATCAGATGTTTGACGCCATCAGTCTCCATCATTACCAATTCTGAAGATATTGGCTTTTCCAAGGCATCAGAGGGCATAAAAGTGATTTGAGCAGGATCATCCTGAAATGATATAGCAAGTATGCCAAGTGTAATGACTATTACTACAATTAAAAAAATTATTTTCAAGTCCAATTTTGAATGATTTTTGGTTTTGAGAATATTAAACGATTGTTCCAATTTGATTTGGGTAAATCCTTTTAACAAATCTCAAAAGGGTTCAACCATGAATACAGAAGCAAGCCTAAAAGAAAATGTGTTACACGACATAACACATTGGGGTATAAGTGCATCAATTGGAGTGATATTCATCGTACATAGTTTGAAAAAATTTGATCCCAGTTGGCAAGAATGGCTAGCAAGTATTGGCATTCCACCAGAAATGCAATTACCAATTGCATTAGCAGAGTTCATTGGGGGAATTTTACTACTAGTTGGCATACTTACTAGAGTTACAGGTATGATATTTGCAGTGATTTTACTTGGGGCAATTTTCCACATCAGATGGGAAAACGGATTTTTCATATCTCAAGGAGGATGGGAATGGGATCTTGTGATGTTAGCTGCAGTACTTGTGATTATTGTAACAGGGCCTGGAAGAATATCAATTTCACATTTGGTGAAAAAAATCCCTAGATTTTTACAGTGATTATTTTATTTTTTTGTTTAATTCTGTAATGAATTTTTTTATTTTTGGTTTTGGGACAACTGCACCACATGCTTTATCATGTCCACCACCAGAACCACCAAGACTAGTTGCTAAAAGATTTACAATTTTTCCCAAGTGAACCTTGCAGTCCTTAGAACCTCTAACTGAAACAGCATAAATGCCATGATCAACTCTTTCTTTGTAAGCAACGCCTACATTTTTCCCAGATAACCCCATAACAAAATTAACAGCTCCACTTGCACCAGCATCTAAAATCTCCATATGACCAAGATTAGACATTGTTTTTAATCCCACCTTTACTTTAGCAATCATTTGAGAGAGTTTCTCAACTTGTATTTGTGCAAATTCGTAGGTGTTGGGAATGTCATGGGGGAATTTTGAATCAGCCAATTCTTCAACCAAATATAGTAAATAGTCAGGTTCTTTTTGGTGTCCTACAATATTGTATGTCATCACAGTTGCACTGATTAAAGCAAATTGTCTATCATAAATTTGAAGTAATTTAGAACCAATTGGTCTCGTTTCCATATAATCAGTAATTGCGGCACATGTTGCAATAAAAGATGCATGATCATTGAGTTTTGATTTGAATGCAGTATAAGCTAGAACTGCAGTACATTCATTGATGTCATGAATTACTTTGACTTTGATTTTCTCCAGAGACTTTACAACGGTAGGATCAATATCATGGTGATCA
>JBOEHF010000125.1:169-5617 GCA_050633805.1 Candidatus Nitrosopumilus sp. | reverse complement strand
TTGATGGATGTGATCTATGTGCGCTAGGAAATGAATCCAAAACTACAAGATCAAACAGTTTGGCTAGACGAGTCACCATTATTGTTTTTGCAGCATTTTCTGGTTTAAACTCATAATTCTCTTCTGCACATAATCTTAGATTGTCTAATAATAGAATATCTCCGTCTTCCAAATTTTTTATTGCCTTTTGTGCAGATTCACCAATCGTATCTTCAACATACTTGATTTTTTTATTCATCAATTTTTCAAGAACTTTTGCATGTTTGTCCATTCCAGTATAGTCGTTATTGCCCACTCTTCCTTGGTGTGATGCAACCACCACTTTGGCATCTTTTAATGACTGTAATGTCTCAATTGCCTCCTCAATTCGTTTGGTACCTGAAATTTCTAATGTTTCAGGATCAATTGGACAATTCATATCCACTCTTAAAAAAACTGTCTTACCTTTTAGGTCAAAATCATCTAGTGTGAGTACTTTCACGACTTTTCTATTATACACTTGGTTAAATATTTTCATCACATTAGAAGTATTTTTTCATACCTGATAGAAAAAAAGATGATGCTTGAAAACTTATTATCCCAACTATTTTCACATAATAATCCATGATGAAAATCAATCTTGCTGAATTCTCCAAAATAATATCTACAAGTCAACTGTATTGAAATCTCTATGATGAATTTAAAAAGAAAAATACCACTCATCGCATGTTATGTAATTCCAAAAAATACTATGTTATATCAAGAGATAAATTTAGGTGAAAAGATTCCCCACAATAAAATCTGAAACTTGGATCAAATATTCAATCATTTAACAGTGACAGATTTAGCAAGGTTTTTTGGATAATCAGGATCAATTCCTTTCTCCAAAGCAAGATAATATGCAATAAGCTGTAAAGGGATTATTTCAACCAATGGATATAATTCCTTACGTACGGTAGGAATCTCAATCCAGTAATCATAATTAGGATTATGTGTGTTGGAAATACCGATGACTTTGGCACCACGTGATTTTATTTCGTGTATGCTGCTGATATTGTCTACATAGGAATCATCATCAGGGCTAATCACAATGACATAAGTTGAGGAGTCCATTAATGCGAGGGGCCCATGTTTAAGTTCACCTCCAGCAATTCCCTCTGCGTGAACGTATGTGATTTCTTTTATTTTTAGTGCTCCTTCCTTTGCCAGTGGATAATGAATTCCTCTGCCAATGACAAAAAGGCTGGAAATATTTTTAATAGATTTACATAATTCCTTGATTTTAGATGTGTCTGACAGAATTTCAGCATATGCCTTGGAGATAGTTTTAAAATCTATAGTAAGACATCCATCACATAGTTTATCTGCAATTTTGTAAAGTATTGCCATTTGAGAAGTAAAGCTTTTTGTTGCGGCAACACCTATCTCGGGGCCACAGTTGAGCCCTATTGAAAATATGGATTCCCGCGCAAGTGCTGAATTATTTGAGTTTACCATCGACAGTATTGTTGCATTCTTTTCTTTTCCTACAGAAACTGCTTCAAGTACATCTGCACTTTCTCCACTTTGAGATATTGCAAAGAGAGTAGAATTTGGTATTATGTATCTAGATGAATACTTCATTTCACTTGACATGACATGCTCTACTTTTTTTCCTGCAAATCGTGAAAAGAGATATTTTGCAATTACCGATATGTGATAGCTCGTACCACTACCTGTAACGTATACATAGTCAGAATCTCTAATAAAGTCTACGATTTTGCTAAGATGTATATCATCCCCATTATCCCCAGCTCCAAGTATGGTGGTAGGCTGCTCAAAAATTTCTTTTTCAGTGAAATACTTGTAAGATCCTTTGGATACATCACGATAGTTTTTAGGGATTTCTTTAATGACATATTGCGCAACATTACCCTCAAAATCATAAATATTGTATTTGTGTTCTTTAATGATAACAAACTGATTATTCTCAAGATATATTACAGATTGGATATTTTTTGGAAGTCCTACAACATCGCTTGTTAGTATCAGTTCACCGCCATCCCCAATACCTAATATCAATGGCTCATGATTTCTAACACCCACCATCTCCCCACTGTTAAAGAGAGCTACAAATGCATAGTATCCCTTTAATCTTTTGGCAGTATCCATAACTGTTCTTTTGATATTGTGTGATTTTTCAAAATTAATTTGTAAAAGATTTGGTATTACTTCAGTATCTGTGGAACTTTTGAAAGATATGCCATGATCTTGTTCTAATTCTTGTCTTAACTCAACGTAATTTTCTAATATTCCGTTATGTACAACACCGACTGAATCAGAATTACACATATGAGGATGTGCATTTTCTACAGTCACATTTCCATGTGTAGCCCATCTAGTATGTCCAATACCCGTAACACCCTGTAACTCATCCATATGAACTGCATTGTTTACAACATTGACTTTTCCAACCCCTTTTCTAACCGAAATATCCGATTTGTTTTTGACTGCAATACCAACACTATCGTATCCGCGATACTCCATTTTTTTTAATGATTCGACTATTGTTGGAGCAACATCGACATGGCTAGATAATCCTAAAATTGAACACATGATAAATTATTTCTTAATTTTTACTCTTATTTATAAGAATTGTGAATATAATCGTAGAACCATACATTAGCTTGGAACTATATTTCCTATGTTAGGAAAGTAATATAGACGAAATATCTTAACATGTATAATTATTTTGCTTTAAATTACTCAGGACTCAAAATATGATAAATATCATCATTACGACTTAACGCATTTCAATATGATACCGTGTTTTCGGACATAGTCTTTATGATATCAATGATTTTAAATCTAACTTTAGTTATTCAGAATTACTTGTCAAGCTACAACATGAAGGTGTTAATCATCATCATCCTTTCTTTTTCTCTTTTCTACAATTCCGCATTTGCTTTGACTGAGTCAGTTGATATTTTTGGACAAATTAATTCAGCAGACTTGATTTTAAATGATATTTGGATAGAGCCCGAAAATCCCAAGGCCGGAGAATCTGTATCTGTACATGGTTCATTATATAATGCGGGAGTGGTTTCATCAGGAAAAGTCTCAGATGCAGTTACAGTGGGATATATTGTAAATGGGGATCTAGTTAAAATTGATTTGTTAGACAATATTCTACCTGGTATGGAGAATGGAGTTGAAATTGCATCCGGGCCAATTTTTGATGCCTTGTCTGAAAGTTATATTGTAACTGTCATAGTTAATTATCATGACACGTTATCACATTTGAGAGACAATCCGGAAAACAACATAGTTCAAAAGAGATTTCAGATTTCAAATGCAATTCCATCAGTGGTAGCATATGACCTTCATCAAAAATATGATATCAAAACAAACAAACAGCAAATTATCATACAGGGAGAACTAACAAATATTTTTCAAGAGAAACTAAACAGTCAAAAAATAATATTGGATATAGGGAATGTTAAGAAGAGTGTAACTACAGACATCAACGGAACATTCCTATTCGTAACCAGCATCCCATTTAATGATGAACCTGTCAAAGTTTCAGTACATGCTGAAAATGATTTCACTTTTCCAGAATCCTCTAAGATGATTTTGCCAATTAAAATGACCAATGACCAATCTGCACTAGCCATAGACGCCACATCATCTACAAATAATTTTAAAAATTCCTCCCTGGAATTAGTTATCTTTCAAGACTCTTATGAAAAAGAATTTAAAAAATTATCTTTCGATAAACTAGATGTACAAAGTATGTTGGTACATGATTCACTTCTAACTGTTTTACCTGCGAATCACGAATATATTGTAGAGATATACCTGGAAGGGCGATTTCTAGATGCATTTCAAGATAATTTTAATGAAAATATAGTTATGAAAAAAGAAATTTCTATTTCAGAATCTGCAGAAATACGATTTAGGGTAACTGATGAAATGGGTGAACCGCAAGATAATGTTGTTGTGAACAATTGGGTATATTCTGCCACCACTAATGAGGATGGCTTTACAGATTGGATTAAAGTACTTCCAACGGTGATTACAAATGAGCCATATGCTGCTAAGGCAACTTTTTCAGATGGTAATGTAGTTTGGTCAGACTCATTTTTTGTTGATAGTGGAGAAAAGAAAGTAGTTGAAATTACTCAAAAGAGAGATGAAAAATGAAGAAATCTCTATTCCTAGTTTTAATTCTGTCGTCTAGCATGTACATTCTTCTCAGTGATTTTTCCTCTGCAGATGCATCTAAAACTGGAAGCTATAATTTTTGTTCATCTAATCCAACATTCCCTGAGTGTACTGGTTGGAGAACAAATGCAATAACTGACAACTATTGGTTTTGTGATTATGTTTCTCTCAAAGAATTTTGTAAGAATACTCCAGATCCTGAAAAACAAATTCCTCTTAGAACTCAGGATTTTTGTTGCCGATACATAGGAGGATTTGAACTGAAAAGAACCTCTTCCGATCATTTTGATCAGAATCTACAATATGAAAAATTTCCTGCTCTTAAAGATAAACAGGAATCTCTTTCACCTCTAATAGTGTGGACTGATAAGGATCATTATAATTTTCGAGATAAGGTTATTGTTTATGGAAAATTTGATTTTACAAATCCATCGATAATTCAAAATATTTATGATGTGAATTTTGCCCAAACAGGAGCTGTATCTGAGAAAACTTTTACTGTTGATATCAAGTTAAACGGAAAAATCATTCTTAGAAATATACCGGTCAGTTCTAATGGTTGGTTTTCGGCATTCTTCTTTAATAATAACCCATATACTTTTTCAACACAGAATAATTTGTTAGAAGTAGACTACATAATTACACAAGGCGTCATACCGCCAAGCGGCTCAAAAACACATGCTATATATCAATTTACTACGGGAGACATTGCTAAAAAAGAGGACAACTTTGAGATATGGCTGGATAATTCTACATTGCCAAATGAAATTCACTACGGTGTAAATGTAGAAAATCCTGAAAAGTTCATTACACAATCCAGATATGATCTGGTAATCTCCAGATTAATAACTCCGGAAGGATATGTCTTGCCAATAAATTCAGATTTTACAATTCAAGATGTTTCTACTGTCTACTCAAAATTTCGAGAATATGGACATGGTACATATGAAATCCAAATTACATATGGGAACAATACTTCAAAAGCATCATTTGAATATTAAATTCAAGGTAAGAAATCCAAAGTAACGGATCAGATAATGATGATTCTTAGATCTGTTTAGGCATTTTCAGAGTTTTTTTAGGATGTTATGATGATTCTTTCTTTGATCAAGAACTGTATTGCGTTTATGAAAGATGCATCATCAATTGTTCCTGATGCCCACCATCCCGCGTTATTTCGTATCCAGCTTGGAATTTCACTGGGAGAAGAATTACCTTGAGTATGAGGAATTTGCAAGATGTTCTCTTTGATCAAGAACTGTATTG
>JBOEHF010000125.1:0-138 GCA_050633805.1 Candidatus Nitrosopumilus sp. | reverse complement strand
TTGTCAAATGAATCTTGTTGATCATTTAGAGTGTCGTGATAGTCCAGGATAACTTTCATGACGTGATTCCCTGTTTCGGCATTCCAAATTGGATCAGATGAAATTTTAATTTTATTTTCAATTCCAGGTTTGATGTTA
>JBOEHF010000124.1:0-5816 GCA_050633805.1 Candidatus Nitrosopumilus sp. | reverse complement strand
TAACGCCTTTGACTTTTTTCTTCCCACATTCTTCTAAAACTGGTGTAACCAGTGTATTTTTGATAACAATAACCGCAAGATCGATTGATTTTGGAACATCTAAAACGGATTTGTATGCTTTTTTGTAAAAGACTGTATCTCGAGATGGGCTAATTGGATAAACTGTTCCTTTGAAACCATTCATAATATTTGATGTGATTGTGGCACCTACACTACCTCTCTTATCAGATGCACCAATTACTGCAATTGATTTTGGTGTTAGAATAACAGATTCTGCCATGTTAAGTTGACTCGGATATTTTGTATAATAAAGTTATTCTCGAAAATTTTTGATCTCTTGTTTTTATCTTCCCAGCATTTTTCCAGCTAAATTCTCTTTTCTAGGAACCCAAACAATGGATAAATTTGAAAATTTCCCAATTATCACCCATGCTTCTCGTGCAAGATTTCTCAATTCTTCATTATTTATTGCAAATTCATGATTTAGTTGATTGACAGTATTTTTTGAATCACTGTAGATTGTCATTTCTTCAGTAGAATCAACATACTTGTTTAATGCAGAAATAATTGCAAGATATTCAGCCTGATTATTCGTCAGATCAGGTTTTTTTTCATAAAATGATTCACCAGTTTCTTTAACAAAATACCCATATCCACTGGCTGTTCCACCAGAACCATCTACGTAAATACTAATTCCCATCTTTATACAACCTTGTTATCTTTACAGTTAGATTGAGCACTATCATGTAAATAATTGTAGACATGCCTTGAGATGCAATAGATGCCAAATACGGATCGTAATTTATTGTTAAGAAGTAATATTGCAATATCCATCGTATTACAGTATAAACAACTTCAGCAATTCCTAGTGACGTGATTAATTTTTTTAAATCATCTTTGAGTTTTGCAACATCAGTTTTTCCCGAATTTAAACGATATTTTTTTCGATTATCTAAATAAAATAAACCACTAAAAACTGAAAAATAAATTACATAATCTGCAATTGTAGTATATGTGGTGTTAAGATAATCAGCTTGATCAGATAGGATTTGAGCGATGACAGCTGAAATGGTAATGGATGCAACAAATGCTATGAGAACATTTTTGTTTAATTTTAGATACTCTTGTAACACAGATTGAAATTTTATTTGTTACAAATAAACTAAGATTAGTCTAGAGTGATTTTCAAGAAAATGATTAATCCTGCTAATTCTGCAATCCCTACTCCTAACATGTATGGGAAAATTTCATGTGAGAAGATTTCCTCCATTGAAAAGTAAGCCAAAGCGCCGATGACATTATGTAAGAACAACATTGCAGCCACAACAATCATGCCTAACGGAAGCTGGGCTCTAGTGTTGCCATACATTTTTCCAAATATCACAATTAAGATTCCAAGTATCCCCATATTTGCAATTGAAACAATAGATAAAACTAGAGAAGTAGTTTCCATTTAGAGTAAAACACCTTTTGAGCTTTTATTTACTTTTATCCAATTTCCCTTCAATTTCTTCAAATGCCTCCATGTTAGCTTCAAGAAAATTTGAGATGAAGTAGCTCACCCCATATTTTTCTCCAACTCTGCTGATCATGTTATTTTTCTCCAGCACTCTAATGTGATGCTGAATAGCCTTGTAATCAAGGGCCAATTCCTTTGCCAGTTGATTTATGTTAAATGGGTTTTCCTTTAATTTTGAAATTATTTTTAATCGATTTAGCCCCCCTCGTGAACCTGCAAAAACAAACCAAAGGAGTCTTTTTGCATCCGGATCATTGACCATAATTTATGAAATTTCTTCTCATTTACTACTAAAAGGTATTCTGGGATTAACAAAGTAGAAAGTATAAAAAACATAATCAGTCAAATTTCAATGAACCAGAAATGATGTTAAATTATGATGCTCCTTTGTATAGACCACCATCAGAAGCTAGATCATTAATCTTTCAAGTAACATTAGGTTGTTCATTTAACGAATGTTCATTTTGTGATATGTATAGATCAAAAGAATATTCTGAAAGACCATGGGAGGATGTAAAAGCAGAAATTGACATGATGGCAGGTTACATGCCAGATACCAGAAGAGTATTTCTTGCAGATGGGGATGCATTAAATCTTGATTCAGGATACATGATTAAAATTGTGAAGTATATCAGGGAAAAATTTGCAAGTATTGAGAGAATTTCATGTTATGCAATGCCCATGAACATTCTAAAGAAAACTCCTGAAGAATTAAAGAAAATGAATGAAGCAGGGCTAGATATGTTCTATTTGGGAATTGAGAGTGGTTCGGATATTGTTCTAAAAAAAGTTACAAAAGGTGCAATTGGGAAAACAATCATCAAGGCAGTAAACAAAGCAAAAGATGCAGGGTATGTAATGTCATGCATGGTAATTTTAGGATTAGGTGGAAGAAAATATTCTAAAGAACATATCAAGGGAACTGCAGAAGTGATTAGTGCATGCTCTCCACATTATGTTGGTGCATTGACATTATACCTAGATAATGGAATCAAACAAGAATTCATTGACAAGTATGAGGGTGAGTTTATCAAAATCACTGATGATGAGTCATTAGAAGAACTATATGATTTGATTAATCAAATAGAAACAAAGGAAGAGATTATCTTTAGAGTAAATCACGGTTCAAATGCATATACGGTAAAGGGTACTTTTCCTCAAGATAAACAAGAGATGCTTGAAAAAGTAGAATGGATGAAAGAGCATCCAGAAATTGTTCGTCCACAAGGGATTAGAGGGTTCTAAATTAGACTTTTTTGATTCAAATAAACGACTTTGAAGATTTTTACTGAATAGTCTCCATCAAAGATTTTGGTTGTAATACCATTTTCAGAATTTAATACTCTAAACTTGTATTCATAACTACCGTTAGAGTTCACATTTGTTTGGGCAAAATGAACTGCATCATTTTCTTTAAAGATTTGAATAATTACTGGATATCCTTCAACATGATTTGCAATTTTTCCTTCAACAAATGCCCAAGGTAATGAATTTTCTTCAGGGGAATGGAAGAATATAGTTGATTTTTCAAGGGCCATTATGCCACCTAATGAAATTATTTCAGTTTGGGATTCATGTGTATGGCCATTAATCAAAATTTGACCAGAGTGAGGATGTGCAAAGGCAGAATCTATAGAAAATGACAAAAGAAAAGTCATGGCCACAATACTTGAAAATAAAATTAACTGATTCATATGAAAATTAGATATTCAGGTAATTTAAGAATTTTTCAAACTAGAGATTATCAATTATGGATTTAAGGTTCTCTGGAAGGTCCGGTAATTCAGTATGACTCTCATTATTTTGAAGAATTTCAGGTCCTATTCGTCTAACTCGTTGGGTCCCAATTAGAGTGTCAATGTTTCTTTGAATATCTTTTTCAGATAGAACAGTCTTTAATTTTTCAGTGACTGTTTCTTCATTTTCATATTTTTTGATACCATATTGAACTAGAATGGTTTTTTCTTCAGATGTGAATTCGGTCATATCTTAGACAAATCTCTTATGGCTAATAGTCTTTGGTTATCAAATATAGTTAAAATATGATGAATGATGAATTAAGCTATTGGTAAGTAAATTACAATTAATTTCGAATGTCTTAACAATGAAAAGATACGCATCTATTGCAATTATCAGTGGTACAGGATTAGGAATCATATACTATTTTTTGACCATGTCAATGCTGCCATCACATTTGAATACTACAATGGAGGTAATGCCAGTTTACATTATTACGTCAGTTGGATTAACTGTGGTAATTTCAGCTCTAGCTGGAATCAATTTTGCAATGATGGCATTTAAGATTAAACGTATGAAAATGATGAATTCTGTAAAAACAAATTCATCGGCAGTTTTAGGAGGAGCGTTTGCAGCATTTACTCCAGGATGTCCTGCATGCACAGCACCACTAGCGGTGATTTTAGGAGCCATTGGAGGATTATCATTATTTCCTATGCAAGGATTAGAATTAAAATTCATTTCAGTAGGAGTTTTAATTTTCTCAATTTGGTGGATTGCAAGAGGTTTGCAAAGTAAAAGTTGTTGTAAAATTGGATAATTTTGATTCTAAATATGATTTGTAAACAATAAAGACGCAGACAGGCGTGAAAGTTAGATTTTCTTGTTTCTCAAAACAGTAAAAATTGCTTTAAAAGAACCAGAAACATTCCCATAAAATAAAGAATCTTTCATAGTTTCGATAGCAAAATCATGTTGAAAATACTCTTTGATTTGTTCTTGGGAATACAGATTAGGTCCTTTCCCCTCAGAGAGATTCTTCTCATCTATGCTCATGCATTTCAGAAATAACAATCCATTTTTCTTTAAGATTCGTTTAATCTGAGATAGATAAGAATCTAATTGGTTCTTGTCAAAGATATGAAATATTCCCCTATCAAAAATATAATCAAATTCATTATCTGAAAATTTTGAATTTAGAATATCATCAACCACAAATTCTGGTTCTGAATACAGTTTTTTTGCTTTCTCTATTGCACTTTGAGAAAGATCTGATCCTGTTACATTAAACCCTAGAGACGAAAGTTGTTTAGCTTGAGTGCCAGGGCCAGTTCCTAGGTCTAAGAATCTGCCCTCTTTGAGAGTTTTTGAATTGATTTCATTTGACACATCATGATCAAGTTTTTCTAAAAACCAAGGCATGGTATTGACATCGTTATTCTTGTAATAATCATCCCAATCGTCTAATTCCTTAGCACTATCATCCAACATCTAAGCCAAGATTTGTCTTGTTAATAGATTTATTATCAAAAAATAATTTCAAAGTTATGAGTCCGTTGAGATTTGAACTGCTTTTGAGTATAGCAGTAAATGAAAGGTTATAACATATTCAAACTAAAAATTTCAGATGAGTTTTTGGAAGAAACTGTATAAAATTAGTTTCAAATGGCAACTAATCCTATGGTTGTCACTAGTGACAGTAATGTTTTTGGCGATGTTTGTCTGGTGTGGTTCTATTCTTAAAGTCGAATGTCACCAAGTTATTCTTAGAAATTAATTCGGATGTTTAAACTGTTTTTAGAAATTAGGAGTAGGAATGAATCCAAGTAAAATTGCTACTTCTAGTAATGCTGCACCGATAGCCCCCAATATCATCATAATGAATTTTAATTTCATTTTTACTCTCTAGGAATTTCTTTTCTAGCTTTGTTATACATTACAATCATTATTGTAATAATTATTCCAAAAATAGCAAGTGCAACACCAAGAGTAAAACTATATTCAGATGCAGGGTAAATTGAAGAAAGAATAATTTGAATTACAAGTCCAATTCCTGCTAAAATCATCATTATCAAGATTTTCGGATTGAATTGAGTTTTAACCACAAAATGATGAAAGTGTAATTGATTAATTATGATTTCCACGTTAAAAGTCATATTATATGAAATTCATATGGACCCACGGAGACCACTCGTCATTTTGGGGACAAAAATGGACGCAAAAGGCTTGAAAAATAAAAAAAGTTATGGGAAGTGTACCAATTCTGATTTTTCCATAACATCTTCAGGGTGGAAAGTGTGAACAACTTTGGCATTTCCAATCACACCATTAAGTTGAACATCGTATTGTCCTGACATTGTTGGTACAAACAGAACATAGTATTTTCCATTTAGTTCATCAGCAGAAAGAGACATGGTCATTTCTTGATTTGAGGCTGAGACGGTTATTGTTAGTTGATCTTCTAGACCACCTACTCCATTTTCAAATAACTCAGCTTTAGGAATAGATGATTTTAGCAATGCAACACATCTACAATCACCTTTAGACGAATGTGAGGATT
>JBOEHF010000123.1:0-3587 GCA_050633805.1 Candidatus Nitrosopumilus sp. | reverse complement strand
CAATCAGTGAATCTTCCAAGCAAGGAGGAAATTGATGAAGTGTATAAAGAACTCCACTCTTTGAAGAAAAGAGTGGGGAAGTTAGAGTTAGAATTAAGGAAAAAGGAGGCAAAGAAAAATGCAGAGTGAATCCAAAATTGATCCAAAGATCATAGAAGAAGTTTTGAAATTCAGCAAGAATGTAATTGACGCACCAAAGTTAGTTTCTGCGCCTGATGAGATTAGTTTAGAAGTCACACCTCATGATACGGTGCATGAATTAGATAAGACAAGATTGCTTCATTACAGGCCATTGACTGAGAAGCAGCACAGAACGCCATTACTGATTTCATATGCATTGATAAACAGATATCACATTCTAGACATTCAGCCAGAGAAAAGTTGGGTGAGGAATCTTCTAGAGCAGGGATTTGATGTTTACATGTTGGATTGGGGAACTCCAACAAGTATGGACAAATACCTTGATTTTGACGATTATGTTAACGGATACTTAGATTCTGCTGTAGAGCACATCAAAAATGAATCATCGGTTGAAAAAATTTCTTTGCAGGGGTATTGCACAGGGGCAACAATTGCAACAGCATACACATCATTGCATCCAGAAAGTGTAAAAAACTACATTGCGACAGCCCCTGTAATTGACGGGTGGCGAGATACTACGGTAATCAGTAATCTTGCCAAACATATGGACGCAGACAAGATGGTAGAAACTATAGGAAATATGCCTCCAGAGTTCATGTATTATTGCTTTTCAGTCTTAAAACCATTTGAGCAAGGTATTGAGAAATATGTAAAATTTTTCAAAAACATTGATAACAAAAAATTTGTGGATAATTTCCTCAGGGTGGAGAAATGGTTAGGAGACACACCACCAATCCCAGGAGAGTTATTCAAGCAGTGGATTAAAGACATCTACCAAGACAACTTGTTGATTCAAAATAAGATGTATGTCGGAGGCGAGCACATAGATTTGAAGAAAATCGACATGCCAACGTTTACACAAATTGCAGTTGGAGATCATTTGGTTTCACCTGAATGCAGCATGCCACTACACTATGCAATTGGCAGTGAAGATAAAACTCTGAGAATGTATCCAACAGGTCACGTAGGCATGATTGCTAGTTCATTATCACAAAAGAAAGTTTTGCCAGAGCTAGGTCAATGGTTAGCTGAAAGATCATAAAAAAGAAAAAAATTAAAAAAATAGGCTATCACTATTTTGTTTTATTAGTGAATGCAGAAATCCAAGATTGCATGATGTTTCTGTTTAGGTCAGCAAATGATTTTGCATTATCGTTGAATGTTTTGATATTTTGTTGTGTTGCATCGATAGTTGCAAGCGTCACTTGATTTTGCATAGAAGTTGCCTTTACAAATTCCTCAGTTGTATCATTAATTACTTTTAATGTTGCTTCAGGTAGATTTGCTGCAATACCTGCTTTCTTTACATATTCTTTTTGCAGTGTGATGGATGAATCCACTATGTTTTCATATGCTTGAAGGTATTCCTGTTGTACATTGGTGATTGATTGATGATATTGTGGTACTGAGTGTTTAATACCGTTGAAGAGTTTGTCGACGTTTTCTTGGTATACAGAAAATACATCTTTTGAATTTGTTTGTGTTGTTTCGTTTTTACTCATTGTTTCACCTCCTTATTTTTTGATTTTTTGGCTATTGGCAAAATGATGACTTGGACCAAATCACCGTCACCTAAACCGAGGGCATTACGTTCTGCTTCAGGAATTGAGATTCTGCCATTACTGCTGATTGTGGTTTTGTAAGCTCCCCAATTCATGAAAGAAGGAAGCATTTGTCCGATGTTAAACATGGCATCCATGCTTTTACTTTGCATAGTTGACATGTTGTCCATCATGTTAGATTGAGTTTGTCGTGCACTTTCAGAAACTCCTTTGAGTGTCTCCAAAGGATTGAATGTTTGACTGGTTTGATTTGACATCAAAGAGCCAAAATTTTTCATAAATTCTGCTTGAGCGCGTCCACTTTTTTGAATCCAAGATTTAAACATCTCAGTAGGGTCGTATAGGTTTTGATTACCGCTCATAGGTAATCATTGGAATATTTAGTATTTAAATGGATCTAAACACCATTTAGAAATTCCAATGATTTGGAAGCAAATGTTTGAGGGTCTTGAACATATGGGGTGTGACCACACCCATCCATCCTAAAAAATCTGCAATCTTGAATAGAGGAAACAAAACTGTCAGAATAATGAATTGGAATAACAGGATCATCAGAGCCCCAAATAATCATTGTCGGCGTAGTAATTGATCCAAGCTTTCCTGTAATGGGTTTAGAATTTTTCAACCCCAAAACAGTAGACATGAATGCAAGTTTTGCATTAGGCAATTGCATTCTCTCTACAAATCCAGCGACAATTTCCTGAGGAACTTCTTCTCCAGAGCCTTCCATTAATTCAAATGCGTTTTTGGCAGTTTGTTCACTTGGGTATAATGCAGCCATTACATATGCATCAAGTGCAGGAGTGGATTGAGTCATAGCACCAGCAGGAGAAACAAGAATAAGTTTTTCAATTTCATTTGTATGTGACGAGGTATAATTTGCGGCAATCTGGCCACCTAATGAAGAACCAATAAGATTGGGGCGAATGATTCCAGTTTGCGTAAAAAATTTTTCTAAAAAGTCTGAAAAGAGATCAGGGGTGTAATCAAGATGAGGTTTATCACTTAACCCAAATCCGATCAGATCAGGAACAATTACACTGTAGTTCTTTGAAAAAATAGGAATGACATTAATCCATCTTTCAGCTGACGCACCCAACCCATGAAGTAAAACAAGAGTGTTTTTTGAATCGCCCGATTCCAAATATCGGATTTTATGCCCATCAATTTTGAGGAATTTCTCTTCCAATGGTTTAGCAACAATTGTCATCACTAGATAAGTTTTAATGAAATTGGCGATCATATGCTTGAAAAAGAAACAAAGTTTTTGAAAATGTGGTGTTTTTTCATGGTCAACCTTTGAGCATGTTTGTGATTAAAAAGAAGATTTCAAAAATCCTAGTACCATCAGACGGATCTAAAAACTCCATTAGAGGTCTAGAAACTGCAATCACATTGGCTAGAGGTTGTGGAGCCACAATTACTGGAATCTATTCAATTTACGCACATCCGCACTCAGAATTCAGGGGCGTGGGATCAGTAGAAAAAACACTAAATGTCAAAATGAAGAAAGTCATGGGAGAAGCAAAGGTGTTAGCTGCCAAACATGGCATTGTGTTTAACAAAAAAAATAGTCCGAGTGGATATTGGGTACAACACCATCAAACTTGCTCACGGGAAAGAACATTTTGACATGTTAGTCATGGGTTCAAGAGGAAGAAGTTGGGCAAAAGCGATTTTCTTTGGATGTGTATCTAATTATGCGATACACACATCAAAAATTCCAGTTGTCATTGTAAGGTAATCTAAGACAATCCGTGTTTTTTGAAATACTTTTGATGGTATTCTTCTGCCCTATAGAAAATAGGAGCAGGAACAATTTCAGTTACGATTGGATTTTCAAATTTTCCTGCTTTTTCAAGAGATTGTTTTGAGGATTCAGCA
>JBOEHF010000122.1:2222-3141 GCA_050633805.1 Candidatus Nitrosopumilus sp. | reverse complement strand
GAATCTGCTGATACATTTGGTTTATCCAAGATGATTAGTTTTGGTAATCGTTCTGATGTTGATGAGGCAGATATGATTTGGTATGCTGCAAATGATCCTCAAACTAAAGTTGTTGGATTGTACGTTGAAGGCTTTGGTGATGGAAGAAAATTCATCAATGTTGCAAAACGTGTAATGAAAGAGAAAAAGAAACCTATTGTAATTTGGAAGAGTGGAAGAACTGCCGCAGGTGCAAAACAAGCAGCTTCTCATACAGGCTCCCTTGGAGGCTCAAATGCAATTATTATGGGTGCATTTAAACAAGCAGGCATTATTTCAGTTGAAAGTTATCAAGAACTTGCTGGAGTCTTAAAGGCATTAGCATGGCAACCCGCAGCAAAGGGCACCAAAGTTGCAATGACAAGTAATGGTGCTGGTCCAATGATTGGCGGAATTGATCAATTAGAAAAATTCGGTCTTTCAATTGGAAAATTAACTCCACAAAACGTCAAGAAATTAAAAGCACATTTCCCACCTGCTGTTCCAATTCATAATGGAAACCCTGCAGATGTTGGTGGTGGTGCAACTGCTGAAGATTATAGATTCGTAATTCAAACATTCATGGATGATAAAAACATCGATATTGCAATGCCATGGTTTGTGTTCCAAGATGATCCTCTTGAAGAAACAATTGAAGGTCATCTAGCTGATTTCCAAAAAGAAGGAAAGAAACCTCTTTTGGCTGGAGGAAATGGTGGGCCATATACTGAAAAGATGATTAAATTAATCGAGAAACATAATGTTCCTGTTTACCAAGATCTAAGAACTTGGGTAGCTGCTGCATCTGCATTAGCTCAATGGGGCAAAATCTCAAAAAAATAGATAACATTTAATTCCTATACTAATTCGCAAATTATTATGTCACTAGTTACCACATCTA
>JBOEHF010000122.1:0-2209 GCA_050633805.1 Candidatus Nitrosopumilus sp. | reverse complement strand
ATGTCTAAAATCTCTGCAGATGAATCAGTTGAATATGCAAAAACTGGTCAACTCGTAACTGCAACTGTTGAATTGGTAAAACAACCAACAATTGCAGCAGTTAACGGTTTTGCTTTAGGTGGAGGTTGTGAACTTGCAATGTCTTGTGACATTAGAATAGCTGCAGATACTGCTAGACTAGGTCAACCAGAAGTAACAATCGGTGTCCCTCCAGGATGGGGTGGCACACAAAGACTGATGAGAATCGTGGGAATAGCAAAGGCAAAAGAACTTGTTTACACAGGTAAAATGATCAAAGCAGATGAAGCAAAAGAAATTGGTCTAGTAAACCAAGTAGTTCCTCTTGCATCATTACAAGAAGAAGCTTTGAAAATGGCACAACAAATTGCTGGCAATTCTACAATGGGAGTTTTAATGTCCAAAGTTGCAATCAACAAAGGACGAAATGCAGACCTTGATACTGGTCTTGCACTGGAACTACTTGCTTGGAGAAATTGCTTTACTCATCCAGACAGAGAAGAGCGAATGACGGCATTTGTCAACAAGTCCAAGAAATAGCTATTTCTAATTTCTTTCTTATTTTATTAATTATTTTTTAGAGTTTTTCAATCTCTAAGATACTGTTACTACTCCGACTCTCCACGGATGGAATGAGCAAAAGTAGTTGTAAACACCTGATTCCTCAAATGTAAATTCAAATCTATCTCCAGTATTTAGTGGTGGACTGTTAAACAACTGAATCACATTTCCTGTTTTATCCATACTCTGGATATTGTGAGGGACGGAATCATCATTAATCCATGTAACAGTTGTACCTGCTGGAATTTCAAGATTTAATGGAGAGTAAAAACCTGCACCAGTTACATCGAAGTTTCCATTAGGAATGAATATTTCAGCATCCGTGATTTGAGGCACAGGTTCTGATACTTCTACAACTATGACTTCATTTTCAATCAAAAACTTGATCATGTTTAGAAATTCTGCTTCAGAAACAATTCCTTCACCATACCACAATGCAGTGTTTTTTACCCAGTCAGGAACTGATTGTGCACTGGCAAAATTAACTGAAATTGATACTAGGGAAACTGATAATACTATGACTATGACAAATGCAATTTTTGGTATGCTTTTCATATATCTACATTGAATTTTCCCAATTTATAAGATCTGTGTTCATTGTCTTGCATTGCATACTGATTTGTTATATTCGATTTTCATGCTTGACAATCATGCAAGAATTAATTCAATCTCAAAAAATAATGGATGATGATCGAAAGCAGGTTATTTTAGAAATACTTGCTGACAAATATTGTAAATTAATCCTCCATAATACTCTGGATAAACCAAAATCTGCCATGGAGATTTCTGGAGAGAAAAAAATTCCTATTAGTACTGTATACAGAAGATTACAGACTCTATTTGATGCCAAATTACTTGCTATTTCTGGATCAATCAATCAAGATGGAAAAAAATACTTTCTATACAAGAGTAAAGTAAAATCAATTTGCCTAAAATGTGATTTAGAGGTAACATCTATTGAATTGATTCCAAATACATCACGTGTAAGTTAGTTGCTGAAGATTTTTGAGCTGTTATGATGAACGAAAATCTTGCAACAAATCGACAAATTCATTCTCCAAAAAAAGAAGCCACTCGAAGTATCACGTATAGACTTCCAGAAAAACTTGTTTTAGAATTAGAAAACGAATCTACTCAAAAAGGTATTTCTCAAAATGTCCTTGTAAAACAGATTCTGGAAAAATATGTTCAATGGGATCGTTTTTCTAGTAAAATTGGAATGATTCCAGTTCCTAAAGGAATTCTGGAAGCACTTGGTGGTGAACTAGATGATAAAGATATTGATGAAATAATTACTTTGATGTTTCCTATGATAAAGGACACTGTTTTGTTTATCAAAGGTGGATATGATTTGAAACGTTGTATTGAAACACTTGAAGATTACATGCGCGTATCAGGAATGAATTCTGATCATCGAGTGGAAGAAGACATCCACACATTTTTGATTCAACATGATTTGGGATTAAAGTGGTCTGTCTTTACTGAGCAATTGCTAACTCAAGTCTTTCGTAGCTTCTTACCTGAAAAAGAACTAAAATTTCAAACAACTGACACTACTGTTATTCTATCTGTGTCCTTGGGTTCTGATTTTAATGAACATGATTATCATAATTGAAATTTGATTAATCCT
>JBOEHF010000121.1:0-1305 GCA_050633805.1 Candidatus Nitrosopumilus sp. | reverse complement strand
GCAAGATAACCAGAATAACTGTTCATCCAATTAATCGATGGATAGTGTCTAGAGTATGCCAACTTTGCATCCAAAGCCCAGAAAGTTTTGATAAATCTCATTGTGTGAGTTGTAACTGGTTCTGTAAAGTCACCACCAGATGGAGATACAGCACCAATCAAAGTAACTGAACCGTTACGGTCTGGACTACCAGCTGCCTGAACACGACCTGCTCTTTCATAAAATTCTGCCAATCTAGATGCTAAGTATGATGGATATCCTTCTTCTGCAGGCATCTCTTCTAACCTACCACTCATTTCTCTGAGGGATTCAGCCCATCTACTTGTAGAATCTGCAACAAGTACAACATCTTTACCCATATCTCTATAATATTCTGCAATTGTGACACCAGTGTAGATACTTGCCTCTCTTGCAGCTACTGGCATGTTACTTGTATTTGCAACAAGAACAGTTCTATCCATAAGTGGTTTTCCACTACGTGGATCTTTAAGATGTGGAAATTCAACTAATACTTCAGTCATTTCATTTCCTCTTTCACCACAACCGATGTAAACAACAACTTGAGAATCAGCCCATTTTGCAATTTGGTGCAATGTGACAGTCTTTCCTGTTCCAAATGCTCCAGGAATTGAACCAGTTCCTCCTTTTGCAATTGGGAAGAATGTGTCAATAACACGTTGTCCAGTTAAGAGTGGTACAGTTGGATCGTGTCTCTTATTGTAAGGACGTGGTTTTCGTACAGGCCATTTGTGATACATTTTGATTGGGATTGATTGTCCATCTTTCTCAGCAGTAGCTAATACAGTTTCTAAATCATAATCGCCTTCAGACACAAGGTTTGAAAGTTTTCCACCAATATGATCTGGTGATAACATGATGGAATGTTCAATAAGATCAGTTTCTTGAACAGTTCCTATAACATTTCCTGCTGCAACTTCATCTCCATTACTTGCAGTTGGAACAAAGTGATATTTTTTTGTCATATCCACAGCAGATGTTGTAATACCCCTTCCAATGAAGGAGCCAGATGCTTTGGATAATTCTCTTAGTGGTCTTTGAATTCCATCATAAAGTTGTCCAATAATTCCTGGACCTAATAATACACTAAGTGGATTTCCAGTACCTACTACAGGCTCACCTGGTTTTAATCCACTGGTTGATTCGTATACTTGAATAAATGCTACATCACCAGTAAGTCGAATAACTTCACCTACTAATTTTGAATCTCCTACAGTTACAGTCTCATACATTTTTGCATCAGACATACCATTTGCTTTTACAGCTGGGCCACTTACCCAAACAATT
>JBOEHF010000120.1:0-931 GCA_050633805.1 Candidatus Nitrosopumilus sp. | reverse complement strand
GCTATATAGCAAGACTTCTGCTCCTGCTTCATCTGCAATGACTTGTGCAAGTCTTGGGTCTACCAGATCTTCTGCAAAGATTACCTTGATGTCGTTGTCTTTTACAAAGTCAACAAATTCTGCAATCTCTGCAGCAGATGCCTCAGAATCAGGAGTTATACCGCTAAGTGCCATTATCTTGAGACCATATCGGTCTCCAAGATACGTGAATGCGTTATGGAAAGGGACAAAGGTATCTTTGTTACATGATGACAAAGACGATTTAATTCTCATGTCTAATGCGTCAAGTTCCTTGTTGTATTGCATGGCATTTTGTTCATAATGTTCTTTGTTTTGAGAGTCGGCTCTGATCAGTCCATCTTTAATGTTNNTTTACCAAAATTGGGTCCAGCCAAATGTGAGGATCAAACTCAAAATCATGATCATGTCCATCATGTTCTTCTTCAGCATGTTTAGTTTCATCTCCGCCCTCAACTTCTAAAATAATATGATGCATCTCTTCTATTCCATCTTCTTGACTCATGTGTCCATCCTCTATTTCACGTAGTATCTCTTCGATACTTTCAATTGTTTTGCTCCCATGGTCATGTCCGTCTCCCTCATGCTCATTCAGAGTTTCTTCTATTTCTTCAAGTGTCTGGGATTCAGCGATGTGACCATGTTCAAACTCTTCTATGATTTCTTCTATCGCTTCTACAAACTCTCCTGCGTGTGTTTTATCTTGTCCATCCTCATCAAATTTCATCATTTCTATCCCTTTGGATGCTTTTACAAACAGTACATTGTCAAACTCTCCCGAACCAATCATGTTTTCAACATAGGGTTCCATTCCCAATCCGTTGTACACAAAAACATCTGCGTTCTTCAAGGACTGAATCTCTTGAGCCCTTGGTTCCCAGTCATGAGCCTCTATTCCAGATGGCAGATACTG
>JBOEHF010000119.1:0-3235 GCA_050633805.1 Candidatus Nitrosopumilus sp. | reverse complement strand
AGGTACTAGTATTCATCATAGGCGTTGAAAATCCTAAACTTTGTTTTGCCATTGCAGATTCGTATGTATTTCTTGGAGACTGATTATGTTCAGGATATGGAATGATAGAAGCTCCTGCACCTAAAATTGCTGGTGGGAATACTTCCAAGTGAGTATGTTTTTTTGTATCTTTTTCATCTAATGTAATATAGCAGTTCTCTTCTTCATTTGCATCAATCATTTCCAAGATTCCCATTCTCAAAAGGTCAGTCCATGAAAGGAGTTTCTTTGAAATTTTATCTAATAATTCTGCAGTTAGTAGGGGTTTGTTATCTTTGATTATAATTAATGGACGTAAAACTCGACCTGCATTACAATTAACATATAGTCTTCTTGTAGAGCCTTCGATTTCAGACTTATGGAATGATACTCCAACGTGTGGATGAATTTTTGAGTTTCTTCTAAGTTCTCTTAGAGATAGTGCTAGTTCCTCTCCGTCCTTGTAATATCCTATTAAGCGACCATCAACAAATATTCTAGTTCCATCTTTCTTCAAATCTTCTTTTGCATCAAAGAAATGAACAGTTCCAAGATCATAGAGTTTTTCTATAATTTCTTCAGATGGTACGTTTACTGAAATGATTCCAGACAGTGCTAGATTTTTGACCAAACCACAGTTTGATCCTTCAGGAGTTTCACTCGGACAAATTCTTCCAAAGTGGGTAGCATGCAAATCTCTTGCTTCAAAGTTTGGTTGAGTTCTACTTAGAGGAGATTGAATTCTTCTAAGATGACTGATTGTTGAAAGATAGTTTGTTCTATCAAGTAATTGTGTAACACCTACACGGCCTCTACCCCAGTTTCCTGTTGCAATAGCATTGTTTAGTTTGTCAGTAATGATTCCAGGACGAATTGCTGCAGCAACAGCATTAATTCCACGTTTCTGACCTGAACGCTCTAATTGGTATTTCATATCTCGAACCAGATTTCTAAATGCGGTTCTGAACAAATCAGCTAACATTTGTCCTGCAAATTTGATGACTTTGTTTCCATAATGATCTTTATCATCAGGAGTGATCCATCCGAGTTTGAGCTCTAATAATTTACAAGCAGCTTCTCCCAAGAATTGTGCTTTTTCTTTTCTATTTTCAGGATGTTTACCCAAGTGTGGCAAGAGTCCCCAATCAAGTAAAGTTTCAGCACGTTTAATCTGGAATTCTTCTAACATTCCAGGAGCAATTCTTTTACTGATATAGACAATGGCGTCTTTTGAGGTTGGCACATCGCCTGCTTTTTCAAAAGATCCTTCAAGTTCATCTTGAATATCATCAACTAGAGAAACTACAGATGCAATTTCTCTATCTGATTCTAATCCAAGTGCTCTCATTAATGTAACAACTGGAATGTCAACTGGGGAGCCAGGAATTCTAGCAACAATTAATCCGTCGTTTTTCATGACAAGTTCTAATTTTGCACGATAGCCAACAATTGAAGAATACACTTTGGCTTTGAAAACAATATTTCCACCAACAGTTTCTCTATCGACGATTATTTTATTGTAAGAGAGATCTTCTAATCCTACAATGACACGTTCTGAACCATTGATGATAAAGTAACCGCCAGGATCGTTTGGATCTTCACCATGTTCAATTAATTTTTGAGAGGAAAAATTATACAAAATACATGCATTTGATTTTGCCATTACCGGTACATCACCAATATGTACAAATCTAGATTCTAAGATTTTTCCATCTTCGACAACACTTGCTTCCATCATTACTGGTGCAGAATAAGAAACATTTCTCAATCTTGCCTCAGCTGGAGTAATGTGTGTGATTGAACCGTCAAGCTCCATCATTCGGGGTTGTTGCAGTTTGACTTTACCTAGTTGAATTTTGTAAGGATACTCAGCATTTTCAATATCAATTTGACCAACTTCATTTATGATACTTTGTAGTCCTCTTTCTAAAAATTCATCAAATGAGTTTAGATGTTGACGAGCAATACCTTCACGTTTTAAGATATCCTGAATTACTGGCCATCTTTTAATTGAAGGATCTGCCATTTAGATTTCCACCACATATCGATAATAGAGACTTTCACCAGCAGTTGGGCTTTTTCTAGTAATCTTAATCATGTCACCAGGTTTTACACCAAGTCCCAAAATTGCAGGATCGTTTACAAAGATTAGTGGTAATTCAGTTGGTTTACAGTTATATTTTTTTAAAACATCTTCAGCTTCTGATTTAGTAATAATTTCATGTTTAGGTACATAGATGTGATCAGGTACTAGAATTTGGTTTTTCTTAGTTGCCATTTAGAATACCTCCATATCGAACATTAAATGTAGTACTAATGAAAACACACAAACTGTCAAAAATTCACACTCGGGTTAATATATATGTAATTTGAGTTTGCTCAAAAATCAGTCTTTTTTCTATTTAGTCAACAAATTTTTTCACAACCTTAAATAGTCCAGATCTAGGCGTAAAAACAATGAAAGCTCATTTCGCAGTGTTTGCCTTATCTGCAATTTTATTTGCAAGTATTGGCATGTCACCAGCATTTGGACAAAGTTCTGTTGTAGTAGCTACAGATAAGTCATCATATTCTGAAGGAGATACTATCCTGGTAACAGGTGAAGTAGCTCAGCTTCTAGGAGGTTATGGACTTACTGTTACTGTATCATCAGATATGGCTATTGTTTTCATTGATCAACTTACTGTTGGTGCTGATAAAAAATTCAGTACCACTATTGCAGCAGGTGGATCATTGATGAAAAACGAGGGCACATATACAATTACAGTCCAATATGGAGATAACAAAAACAATGCAGCAAGTACAGCATTTGAATTCGGAGGATCTACAATCACACCACCAACTGGTGGAGACTCTAAAGTAACTGATACAACAGTTTCAGTTTCAGGTTCTAGTGATTTAATCGGATATGAGATAACAGGCGGAAAACTACATAGTATTATGCCTGATGTAGATGCAAATTCACTGATCGTATCCATCGATGCTACAAATGACGGTTCACTTACACTCACAATACCTAGATCTGTGTTAGATGCAACAATTAATGGTGAAGATGATGACTTTTTCGTCCTAGTTGACGGAGAAGAAATAGACTTTGAAGAGACTACGACATCATCTGGCAGAACACTTACTATTGCATTCCCAGCAGGTGCTGAAGAGATCGAGATAATCGGTACATTTGTGATTCCAGAATTCGGTACAATCGCAGCCATGATTC
>JBOEHF010000118.1:0-1521 GCA_050633805.1 Candidatus Nitrosopumilus sp. | reverse complement strand
TCCAACCGATCCATTTTTGGTTGCTCTCCATTGACAATTTGTTGATCTGTTCAAAAATTATCTTGGTTCTTCTCTTAACTTCTGCAGCATCAATTTGCTCCCATTCTGCGGCATCTGTTCCTGGTCTAGCACTATATCTTGACAAGTTAACTACATCTGGTTTTGTTTCATCAAGTAATGCAATTGTTTTCTGAAACTCTTCATCTGTCTCAGTAGGAAATCCTACAATGATATCTGTTGAAATGGTAAAGTCTCCAAATCGGTCTTTAACTTTATTCACAATTTCTCTATATGTTCCAGAAGTGTGACCTCGCTTCATATCATTTAGTACTTTGTCACTTCCACTTTGAACAGGAATATGCAAAAATTTGAAAACTTTGTCATTATCAAATGAGTCAATTAGCTTTTCTTTGATTCTAGGCATGTACATTGGATTCATCATTCCGACTCTAATCATAAAATCTTCTGGAATCTCTGAAACTGTATTTACAAGAGTTGGTAAATCAGTTCCAATATCAAAACCATAACATCCATTATCTGTAGAAGTTAACCATACTTCTTTACATCCATCTTTGATTTCAGTTTGAACTTGTCTAACAATATCTCCTAATCTGTAACTTGTTAGATCTCCTTTTGATAATTTTGTTTGGCAAAATGTACATTCACTCATACACCCACTTGCAATCTCTATAATCCCTACAGTTGGATTTAGTCTTACTTTGGGTAGGCCAACTTTGGATACATCTGAATCCTCTAATGCAATTTGCTTCTGGCCTCCTAGTGTTGAATTAATTACCTGAAGGGTTTTGCCTAATGAGTTTGGTCCTAGTAGACTTGCATTTTCAGAGAATTTTTCAACATTTTCTTTTTCTGCCTTGGGAAGACATCCAGCTACAATGAGAGGTTTCGATTTTAGTGAATTAATTCTATACATCATCTTGTTTGCAGTAGAATCTTTGACTGAACAAGTTACCACGATATTTAGATCAGAATCTGAAGAATTGTCTGTTAAAGTATGCCCGCCATTTAGAATTAATCCTGAAATCATTTCAGAATCTGAAAAGCTTGCAGAACATCCATAAGCTTCTACGAAAATCTTTGCCATAACTATCCGAACAGAGAATCGATCTCTTTGTTACTCATTAGTTTCTTTGAAACAACAAGTTCTCTGATAGTTTTTCCTGTCTTTAATGATTCTTTGAACAGCTCTGCTGATTTTAGATATCCTATTTTTGGAGTTAACAATGTGACAATCACTGGACTGTTTTCGATGTCTGCACGCAACTTGTCTTTGTTTGCTGTAAGCCCATCAATAAGATTTGCAGAAAATATCGGCAAGAAATTTTTGAGCATATCAGTTGACTCTAACATACATTTTAGCATTCCAGGAAGCATGACGTTTAGCTCAAACTGTCCTCCTTGTGCTGCAGAAGAAACTGCAGTATCGTTTCCAATGATGTTAAAACATACCATGTTCATGCATTCTGCCAAAGATGGATTTACTTTTCCTGGCATGATTGA
>JBOEHF010000117.1:0-2588 GCA_050633805.1 Candidatus Nitrosopumilus sp. | reverse complement strand
TAAAATCAGGATTTCCTAAAAGGTTTTTTGATGCTCTGGTTTACCAAAGAGCTTGAATCAAGATATACATCATAAAATGATAATCCTTCCAACTGAGTTTGTTGATCAATTTCTTGAATTTGTTTTAATTCATCAGATGATGCATTTAGTACTATTTCATCGAGTTTTTTCAAATGTTCACGCTCTTTAGGAGTCATTAAATTTTGATTAAAAATTCTCATTTATGACCAAAAGTTGCCATATTAGACTAATTACTAAACTTCATAGACATAATTTTGGCGAAAATATAATAGAAGAATTCATGTAGGCTCAACATGGAGACAAAAAATATCGGTCTACGTGGTATTGAAGTCGCAGATACCAGGATTTCAAACATCGATGGAGAAAAAGGTAAGCTCATTTATCGTGGATTTGACATTTTAGATCTTACTAAAAATTCAACATTTGAAGAAACGTCCTACTTGTTACTTTATGACAAATTACCCACTAAACAGGAATTAAATGAGTATAATACAAAACTCGTTGAGGCAAGATACATTCCAAAACAGATGCAAAAAAACATGGGAAACTGGAGAAAAGATGCCGATCCTATGGATATGCTTCAAGCATTTGTTTCTGCACTTGCAGGATATTATGATGAAGAGTTTTCAAATAAGGAGGCCAGTTATGAAAAGGCTATCAATCTAATTGCCAAAGTACCAACCATTGTTGCTAGTTGGCAGCGAATCAGAAACGGTCTTGAACCAGTAGAACCAGATGCATCACTTAGTCATGCTGCAAATTTCCTATACATGATGTCAGGAGAAAAACCAGATGCAGAAGTGGAAAAAATCTTTGATGTATGTTTAATTCTTCATGCAGATCATACGTTCAATGCGTCAACTTTTACAGCAAGGCAAGTTGCATCAACTAGAGCACATATGTATTCAGCAGCTAGTGCAGCAATTGGAGCACTAAGTGGAGAGCTCCACGGAGGAGCTAATACAGAAGTCATGAAAATGCTCCTAGAAATTGGGGAGATAGGCAATGTAGAAGGATGGATTAAAGAAAGAATGAATGCAGGAGATAGAATTATGGGAATGGGTCATGCAGTTTATAGAACATATGATCCAAGAGCACAAGTTCTAAAAGAATTATCTGGAAAACTAGCAGAAAAAACAAAAGAGCCATGGTTTGCAATGACAGAGAAAGTTGAAACAATAACTATTTCTGAAATGAAATCTCAGAAAGACAAAGACATCTATCCAAACGTAGACCTCTACAGTGCATCGCTATACTATATGTTAAAAATTCCAATGGATCTTAACACACCAATCTTTGCAATTTCAAGAGTTGCAGGGTGGGCAGCCCACATCATCGAAGAAAAGTTTGCCGAAGCTGCACCAAAGCCAGCATTATACAGACCAAAGGCCACATACGTTGGAAAATATTGCGGGCCACAAGGTTGTGAATATCAAACACTTGATTTGAGAAAATAAATTTAATTTCTTGTACTTAACCAATCTTTGGCTTTAGAGTTTACATCATGTTTGTATAACACTTCAAAGACCATATCATAAAATGTGATACCTTTTTTCTGGGCCTGATCATCAAGCCATTTAATTCCATCAGCTAGTTCTGGATCATATTCTGAAAATTCTACCAATTCATCAACCATTTTCGAGAAGAAAGCGTGTGACTCAAGCATAAGTACACCTTTCTATCTATGATCATAAGTAAGGAATTCAAAATATATTAACAAAAGACCACTTTTTGGTTGACAATTGAACCATGTTTTGTTTCCAAATGGAAGTTCAGAAAAAATCTCATGGATTATTCAGACAGGAGATTCATTCGTTGAGCAAACTAGAGAACATGTAGAAATTTACAAAAACAAGATCACAGATTTACAGTCAAAATATGTTGCATTGCATATTGGATTATTTTGGGGGATAGGAGTTTTCATTATTAAAAATGGAGATTCACTCAAAATTAAAATTGATGAAAAACCAATGTTTGATCATCTGAATGGAAGCGAAAAAACTAATGACGAATTTATTCAAAATAGGATAAGGTTCATCAATCAATTGATTTCTCAAAGAAGGTTGAAAATACAATTTGAGTTAATTAACCAAGAGGTAAATCCAATGAAAAAAACATCTAATGCAAAAGAGCTTAAGACCAAAAACAACTAGTTAGTGAGAGATCATTCTCAGTTTGCAAGTGTATTACAATAAGGATTGATTAAAAAAGATTTGTTCATATTCAGTGGCAACTCTCCATCTTCAATTAGAACCATCCAATGAAATATTTAATAGATTTTTAAAATTTATATAAAAATTTGATAAATTATGTAATTCCATAGATTTAAAATTTGAAATTATGAAAATAATTACGAAGATTAGATTTATTTACCATATAGAAAGTCTGAGATTAATTATGGCAAGTATAGACAAAGCAGCAATTGCATTTTCAATCGCAATTGTAGCTGTTGGTGTAGGATTTGCGTTCTACATGAGCGGAGTTCAAGATGCCAGTCCAGTTGCAGCTTCTCCAGCTGTTTCATCCAAAGTGATGGAAGACGAAACAATGGCAGCTGAAAAAGCAGC
>JBOEHF010000116.1:0-10998 GCA_050633805.1 Candidatus Nitrosopumilus sp. | reverse complement strand
CAGGTAATGAACTGTCTTCAGAGATTAATTTTGATTGCATGCTAGTTGTAGCAATTTTTAAAAGAGATGCTTTGTCATCAGGTTGAATTTTCTTAGCAAGATCTGAGTAAATTTCTAGTGTTTTATCTGCTGCTGCTTGATATCCTTCAATAATAGTTGAAGAGTGAACATCTTTGTTTAGGAGATCTTCTGCTCTTGCCAATAATGCTCCGCCAAAAATTACAGAAGATGTTGTTCCATCTCCTACCTCATTATCTACAGTTTTAGAGATTTCAACCATCATTTTAGCTGCTGGATGTTGAACATCAATTTCTTTTAGAATTGTGGCACCATCATTTGTAATGGTTACATCACCTAAGGAATCTACTAACATTTTATCAAGGCCTCTAGGTCCAAGACTGCTTCTAACTAATTGTGCAACCAATTTTGCTGCAGCAATGTTATTTTGTTGAGCATCTTTACCTTTTTGCTGTAATGCGCTCTCTTTGAGAACTAAAACAGGTCCATTTGGTCCTTGTTGAATTGATGCCATTTAGATTCAGCTTCAATCCACTAAATCCCCCTTTTTAACATTACTTAGTTGATCGGTGAAATGTAACTACGCTTTTTCACATCAACTATACCACCAGAAAGAATCCTAACTGAGGGTAAAGCAAGAAAAGGCAAGAACAAAGGAATCAAGTGAGGTCTAGAAAATTTACAACCTGAATCTACAATTACGTTATTGATTTTTTCAAAATTGGATGAAACCTTTTCAAATGAGTCAGTTGAGACAATTCCTCCTAGTTGTAATGGTAATGAAGCAAGAATTTTTCCAGATTTGACTGCAACTAGACCACCTTGATTTTTTATCAAGTGATTAGATGCAATTGCCATATCAGAATCATTTGAACCAATTACAATCATATCATTTTCATGAAAACTCCAAGTTGAAGCAAAAGCCCCAATTTCTGCTCCAAAATTTTCAAGGAATCCAATTGTGCGTCTATTTGTTCCAGAAATTCTATCAAATGCTGCAACTTTCCAGATATCAGAATCTAATGAAGCAGGCACATGGCCGTCTTTCGAGTCAAGTTCAGCAGAACCAATTTTTGTAATTATTTCAGTCTGCATATTGATAGTATTTGCAATTACATTTTTCTTTTTAGATTTTATGAGAAAATCATTTTTTGAGAAATTTTTTAGTTTAACAGTTTTTTTAATCCAAGGGGAAATTATTTTCTTTTTGATAGGAGTGACAATTTGTCCATTAGATACTACTAGTTTCCCTCCAACAAAAACTTGGTTTGGTTTAAAGGATTCCAAGTCATTAAAAATTAGAATGTCTGCTAATTTTCCAGGTGCTATACCCCCAAGGTCTTTTCCCATGTTGTAATAATCAAAATTATTCTTTGATGCCATTGTAACTGCATCTATTGGTTTAAGACCGAGTTGGATTGATTCACGGATACAATGATCAATATGACCAAATTTAGAAATATCAAGTGGATCAAGACCATCTGAACAAAACATTAATCGATTTAGATAAGTTCCATGAGAAAGAACACGTGGAATAATTTCTTTCAAGTCACGTCGAATCGAACCTTCTCGAATCATAATCCACATTCCAAGACGTAATCTTTCTAAAACTTGATCAAAGTTAATCGGCTCATGACATGATAATACACCAGATGAAACATATGCGTTAAGTTTTTTTTCACTTGCACCGGCAGTATGTCCATTAATTATGCAATCACATTCAAGCATTGCAGAAAGTGACTTCATGGTTTTTGGTTCACGTAAAGTAACTTTAGTCCATGAAAAAACTTCACCCATTCCAAGAACGTGGGGGTGTTTTACTGCAGATTTTTCTTGTGATAAGGTTAAGGATTTACTGCTACTAAATTTTGCATCTACCGGTAAGCCTCCTGGAACCACTTGAAAGATTCTGATTGGGAGATTTTCTCCAAGTTTAAGAAATTCTTGAAATCCTCGATATCCTGCAACACTAACAATGTCAATTGGATCAGAAAATAGGGATGTAACACCACAAATTAAAGCCTTTTTTGTAAATTCTGATGGCAATACAAATTGATCAATGTGTAAATGAGGATCTGCAAAACCAGGACCAACATATTTTCCCTTTACATCAATTATGGTAGTTTTTGGACCAACTGCATGTGATGCATCTGGACCAACATATGCTATTCTTTCATTAGTTACAGCAATCTGAATTTTTGGGATAATTTCTCGAGTGTAGACAGAAAGCAAATTACAATTTTTAAGAATCAGATCGGCCTTCTTATCACCCATTGCTACAGAGTTTAGACCAGAGATCGAATTGGCTAGGCTTGAAGTCACGTCTTTGTGTTGAATTTTGTGCCTATTATAGATTCAATGCTTAAATTACGGATGAAGAGGTTTTGTTGATATGAACATCNNAAGGTAATTCGAAAGTATTGTGCAAAATGTAAAACACATACTGAGCAAAAGGTCTCCATTTACAAGGCTGGAAAAAGAAGAGGCTCTGCCAGGGGTGAACGTAGACATGCTGAACGTAAGCAGGGATATGGTGGACAAAAATTCCCAAAATTAGCAAAACCAGCCAAGGTTACAAAGAAAGTAACTCCGCTTATGACATGTACTGTATGTAAAAAGAAATACAATAAAAAAGGTGTCAGAATTAAGAAATTTGAGTTGGTAGCAGCATGAAAAAAGATCACGTTGAAATTCCAAAACCTTCAAGTAAGTTTCAGAAAGTTAATTGTAACGAATGTGGTGAATTACAAATAATTTATTCACATGCATCAACACAAATAGCATGTAACTCCTGTGGAAATACTATTTCAGAACCAACAGGATCTAAAGCCCAAATTAATGGTAAGATTTCAGGCAGTGCCGAGTAAATCGTAATCTTGTTTTGAATTTAGATTAAAAGCAATTCTTTTGTCGTCTATTATGACATAATTCTCATCCAAATTTTCTAGTGAAAAAATATTTTCTGAGTTTATTAAGGAAATTCCAGTGTAATGACATTTTTTTCCATCAAAATTAACAGAATAACTGGATTCAAGACCAAGTGAAGTCAAAAATTTGTTTGTAACAAGAATACTTGTCCAAATTTTTGTGGGATCAAAATGAGTAAGGATTTCTTGGATAATTTCAACATCCAAAAGAGGCAAATCTCCAGATGTAACTAGTACTTCATCCTGTACAGTTTTGAGTACTAAATTTAGATCTTCTACATAACCTGTTCCAGAAGTATCAAAAGTTTCAATATTATTTTCTTCAAGAAACTTTTTTGTTTTTGGGGAATTAGAACTGGTAACAGCTAAAATTTTTGAAAATGAATTTGAATTTTTTAACGAGTCCAGAACATGAACGATTACGGGTTTTTTGTATTCAAGTAATAATTTTTCATTGTCTAAATTCATCCTAGTACCTTTACCACCAGCCATCACAACACCAATCATAGTGAAACAAACACCATCAAAGAAGCCAATCTAGTAAATTCGTTAGTGGCACCAAGTACATCGCCGGTAATTCCTCCAAAACTACGGGTGGATACTGCTAAAAGAAACAATGTCAAAACAATAGTTACTCCCAACATTACAAGGCCAGTAGTTTCACCTATTACAATTATCGGAATTAACATTATGAGAAAAGCTGCTGAAAGTTTTTTCTTGTCTTTCATAAACTCGACAAAAGGTGAATTTGAGCCTAATGAGGCAGATCTGCCTAAGCTTGCCATCAATACCATTGAGAATTTTGCCAAAATTTCACTGATGAGAATTGCTTTGAACAAATCAAAACCACTTGTCAGAGAAATGGTGATTACTAAGCCCATAAGATACAAAACAATTGCAACAATTCCTGCTGAACCAGTAGAAAGATCTTTCATGGCTTGAAGTTTTTTATTTTTTGTACCTTTTACCATAAGTCCATCTGCAAAATCAGCTAAACCATCTGCATGATGTATACCAGTAACAATTGCAATAGAAGCAACTACCAACAAACTAACTAACAGAGGTTCTAAGATGAACGATAATCCAAAACCTAATGAACCTATTAAAAGTCCAATTACAATTCCAACTATAGGAAACACAAACATGTATTTTGCAATATTTTCTAATGTTGCATTTGATGAAGGAAAGATTGTTAAAAATGAAAAAACAGAACCAATTTCTTTAAGCATGAATCCACCATCCTGCAAAAGATAATATAATAATTAATGGAATGGTTACAATTCCAAAGAAGAGTACTGAAGTAAGTTTCATAATTGAAACGGCAGAATACACATGTTCTTTTGTAAGAATTATTTCACCATCACCTAGCTTGTAATGATTTATTTTTTCAAATTTTGTTTCTAATGCCCCGGCTAAAGCAGCCATTGGGTAACCTGCATTTGGACTTTCAGTTTTTTTACCATCTCGAATCATTACTTTGTATGATTCTTTCCAGTTATTTTGTAAAATAGCAGATGAAATGATCATGATTAAACCTGTTAGTCGAGAGGGAATATAATTTAGAATACTATCACAAGTTGCTGCAAACCAACCTACGTTTTTGAAGATATTAGATCTATATCCAATCATCGAATCTGCTGTATTGACTACTCGATAAACAAATGCACCTGGTAAACCAAACAAAGAATAGAAAAACAAAGGTCCTGTAATTCCATCTACAGTATTTTCACCAATACTCTCAAGTACGCCTGAAAGAATGTGGTTTTTGTCTAAATTTTTTGTATTTCTCTTTACAATCATAGATAGATGATTTCTAGCCAAATCTAAATTGTTCTCATCAATTGATTCCAATACAGAAATTGCATGTTTTTCCATTCCACGAATAGCAATTGTGGTTTTTAGTAATAAACCACCAACTATCACCGTAGCAATTAATGAAATATAGTCAATTGTTATCAAAGAAAGCCCAGCTTTTAACACAAAAAGCAAAAAAATTGTAATTCCAGAGGTAATGATAACAACACAAACACCAGCTAATTTTTCTATTTTAGAATGTTCATTTTTTGCAATTGGAGTAAGTTTTGCAATTAAAGTTCCAATCCATGCTGTTGGATGATATTTGTTTTTGGGGTCTCCAAATTTTAAATCAAGTAAAATTGCAAAACCAATTACTAGTATTGATTCAACAATCATTTTAGCATTCTCTCAATAGATTTTATGTCAATGTTTGATTTTACAGTTTTAGCTAACATGTTTAATTGATTATCAATTTTTGAAATATTTTTTCTAGTCCATTTAATCTCTTTAGGGTTTGCATGTAAGGAATCTTCTTCAGGTAAATCCAATGTCATTAAAGGTATAGTTCCCATGACAGATATTTTTGTAATATTTTTGAGTTTTTTATATCCAGGTTTTAGTACTTCTAAATCTCCTCTAAATTTGTTAAATACGAAACCTTTGACAAGTTTTTGATATTTTTTTTCAATTAAAGTCATTGTTCCAACAAGGCTCGCAAAAGAACCACCTTTGTCAATATCTGAAACCAACAACACAGATGCTTTAGCTACTTCAGCAATCTTCATGTTTGCAATATCAAATTTTTGTAGATTTATTTCTGCAGGAGAACCAGCACCTTCTAAAATTACTAAATCATTATTTTTCTGTAATTTTTTTAGAGACTTTGATGCAATTTTAATTCCTTCATGATTTACAAATTTTTCATAGTATTCTTTTGCATGCATTTTTTTGTATTTTTTTCCATTTAGATATACAATGCTTTTGTAGTTACCAGCTGGTTTGAGCAAGATTGGATTAAGATCAGGTGTTATTTCACATCTTGAACTTATTGCTTGAATTGCTTGGGCACGAGATATTTCAAATTCAGGCGTCAGATATGCAAAATTTGACATATTTTGGGATTTGAATGGTGCTACACGATAACCCTTATCAGAAAAAATTCTACATAGTGCTGCAACTAATGTTGTTTTACCTGCTCCAGACGATGTACCCTGAATCATCAAAGATTTCATTTTAGAGCCTCCAATATTTTTACTAGTTTTAGATTATCTTTATGAGATTTAACAGCAATTCGAATATAGTGATTATTTAGTCCTCTGAAATTTTTACAATCCCGTATCAAAATTTTTTTTTCAAGTAATTTTTTTTGTAGATTTGTTGAATCATTTTTTGTTTTAATTAAAATAAAATTTGTAGATGAACTTTTGCAATCATATCCATCTAATTTATTAATTTTATTTGTTAAATAATTTAATTCCTTTTTTATGATTAAATTGGATTTTACAAGATGGGTTTTATTTTTGAGTGAAATATTGGCTGCATCTTGAGCTAAAGAATTTACACTCCAAGGAATTTTAATTTTTTGTAAAACTCCGATAATTTGTTTTGAACTTGCAGCATAACCTATACGGATTCCAGGTAATGCAAATGATTTTGTAAGTGAGCGTAAAATGAAAAGGTTATCATATTTTTTAACATGGGATATTACAGATTCATTTGATTCTGGAACCATTTCAATAAAACATTCATCAACAAATACAAATGTAGAAAGTTTTTTTGCTTTTTTAATTATTTTAGACAATTGATTTTTTTTCAATAATTTTCCTGTAGGATTATTAGGATTACATATGAATATACATCCATTTTTTGGAATCTTAGAAATAAATTCTTCAAGATCTTCTGACAAATTCATTGTTTTAAAATATGAAATTTTACAGTTGTTTAATTTTGCAGCAGTTTCATATTCTTGAAAAGTTGGAATTGGAATCAGGACTTTGGTATCTTTTGATAAAAATGCAAAGCAGAAATTATAGATAATTTCAATTGCACCATTTCCAACTATGAGATTAGATTTTTCTAATTTTGTATAATTTTTTAGACTCGAAATCACAGAGGATGAATTAGAATCAGGATAATTTTTGATATTGTCGATATTTTTTTTTAAACTTTTTTTTACAGATAAAGGGGTCCCAAGTGGACATATGTTTGAACTAAAATCAATAATTTTTGAATCAGTCATTTGTAAATGGTTTTTGCCACCATGAATTACTGGAGAATGCTCTAAAATGGATAATTTTGTTCGTATTTTCACAGTTCCAAATAGAATTAGTCGATTTAGTATGTTGTGGTAATACAGAAAACGATTATTAATTGAAAGCGATCATCATTCAAAATATGGATAAAAAAAGAGTGGCAATTATTGGGGTTACAGGTGCTGTAGGTCAAGAATTTGTTCAGTCACTAAATAGTCACCCTTGGTTTGAAGTTACTCAGATTGCCGCATCTGAACATTCTGCTGGAAAAAAATACCTTGATGCAATTAAGGATGCCAGTGGAATTGTAGCATGGGATGTGGGTGGAGAAATTCCAGAATATATCAAAGAAATGACAGTAAAATCAATTGATGAATTGGATGTTTCTCAATTAGATCTTGTATTTTCTGCAGTTGAATCAGTAGCTGCTAGAGACATAGAAACTAAAATGGCTAAAGATTTGCCGGTAATCTCAACAAGTTCTGCTTATAGATATGAAGAAGATGTACCAATTTTAATTCCAGGAATTAATGATGAACAAAGTGAATTACTTGAAACACAAAAAAAGAATAGAAACTGGAAAGGATGGGTTGCACCATTACCAAATTGTACAACTACAGGTTTAGCAATTACACTAAAACCATTACTTGAAAAATATGGAGCAAAAAAAGTTATGATGACTTCAATGCAAGCAATTTCTGGAGGGGGTAAAACAGGAGTTTCTGCAATGGGAATTACAGACAATATTCTTCCTTACATTCCAAAAGAAGAAGGCAAAGTAAGATTAGAAACTAGAAAAATTCTAGGCAAGCTTAAAGATGGAAAAATTGAAGATGCAGATATTAGAATCAGTTGTACTTGTACTAGAGTTCCAGTAATTGATGGTCATACAGAATCAGTATTTGTTGAAACATCAGAAGAAGTTGATCCAGCAAAAGCAAAAGAAACCTACAATCAATCTAACAAAGATATCTCAGTAGCAGGATTACCATCAGCTCCTGAAAAGTTCTATGCATTCCATGAAGATCCAACTAGACCTCAACCAAGAATGGAAAGAACTGTTGGAGATGGGATGACTACAACAATTGGCAGAGTAGAAAAAGAAGAGCTGTTTGATAACGGTTTGAAATACATGTTGTTCTCACACAATAAAAAAATGGGTTCAGCAAAAGGAGCAGTATTNNTTGTAATTTTTACAATAATAACTTTATAAGATCCTGAAATCTAGATCGACTCAGGTGTTTTAGACGGCAAAAGTAGATGACTTAGATTTACAAATTTTATCAGAGTTATCTGATGATGCTTCAATTTCAGTTCCTCGTTTATCAAAAAAAATCAATGTTAATTCATCTGTAGTGTATTCAAGAATCAAAAGATTAGTCAAAAGAAAATTGATTGAGCGTTTTACAATTGTTGTAAATGATGAAGAACTTGGGTATAATGTCAAAGCATTAACTGGAATCAACATGGATACAAAAAAACGAGATCACATTATCGAGGAATTGTTCAAAATTGACGGAGTCAGAGAAGTGGATGAAGTTACAGGCAGGTTTGATATTCTAGTAACAATGTATTCAAAATCATTAGATCAAATGCACAAAATGGTATCTGAAAGAATTGGCAGAATTGAAGGAATTCAATCTTCTGAATCATTCATTGAAATGAAGTCACGAATGAAAGCAATGCCATATATGCCATCAAAGGATAGTGACTGATATTGCAAAAGCAAAAATCTGAATCCAGAATAGCAGTATATTACGAATTAACAAAGCCAAAAATTTGGTATTTACTAGTTTTTACAGCATTTGGTGCAGCATTAACAGCATCCAATATTTACGATATTGAGATTTCTCCAGCTACATGGCTTTTGATGTTATTTTCAGTAGCAGCTGGTTCAGCTGCTGCAAATACTTTGACAAATTATCACGATAGAGATATTGATGCAATTATGGAAAGAACAAAAGATAGACCTTTACCATCAAAAAGAATCTATCCTGCAGTTAAAGCAAGGAATTTTGGATTAGCATTAGCAGGCATGTCATTGATTTTAGCATTTGGGATTTCCTTTACTACCACACTAGAACAAGGTGCATGGGCAACAGCTTTCATTGCATTTGGATTAGTAAACAATATTCTAATTTACTCTTATGTATTAAAACGAAATTCAAGAACTAACATAATTTTAGGAGGACTATGTGGAGGTTCACCACCTATGATTGGGTGGGTAGCAGTAAGCATGTCAGATTTATGGACTATGGGTCTTGCTATGGCAGGGTTAGTATTCATTTGGATTCCAATGCATATTTGGGCATTAACATTACATTTCAAAGAAGATTACAACAAAGTCAATGTACCAATGTTAACTGCTGTACAATCAGAAAAAACTTCTGCAAGAGCTATTGCACTTTCTACAGTTGTTATGGTATTGTTTTCAATAGCTCCGTTTTTCATCACAACTCAAAATGGTGAAGAAATGGTTGGTGCAGTATATCTATGGACAGCAATTGCATCAGGTGCATTAATGGTAGGATTATCTGCATGGGTAATAATTAAACCAATGGAAAAAGCTGCCTGGACACTGTTTAAATTTTCCAGTCCATATTTAGCAGTATTATTTATTGCATTAATGGTCGATTCTGCATTATAGAAGACTGCCTTTATCATCTAGGCTATTAAGCTCTTTTGTAATTTCAGTGTGATTGTCTACTAAAGTTTTAAGTTCATTTTTCATTTCTTCAGAGTTCCATTCTGAAGAAATTAGAGATGTTAATTTTGCAACAATTTTCCATTGAATATTATTTTGATCATCAATTAATTCTAAAAATCGCTTGCCTTTCTCATCATCATTCATAATTTTTTGATATAAAACAATGATAAAAAGTTAGCATTGGTAATAACATTATTTCAAAGTTTTATTACCAAATAATTATGATTTTTAATAATGCAATGCAGCATATCAGAATGTAAAAGTAAAGCTATCCAGACTGTACAAATTAGTTTCAAAGAAAAAAGGAATCTATGTCAAGAGCACTTGAATATATTTAAAAATAAAGATATGAAACATTTTCCGAAATTTTCAAAAGCATCAGATTTTTAGTAAAATTGCACCATTCATTTCGTGAAACTTGAAAGATTTAACATCTAGCATTTTAAAAATAGTATATGGCAGCCAAGAAAAAGACCACTTTAAAGAAAAAAGTGAAAAAAGCAACTTCAAAACCAAAGAAACAAACAAGATCATCTTCAAAGAAACCTGAATTTGAAAAAGCATGGAAAGACTACAATTCAGCATTAAGTGGTTGGAAAGAATCTCTTGCACAATGGCAAAAAGCTACAAATGAAACTCTAATGACTTATCATGATGCTTGTCAAAAAGCACTAGAATCAGATGCCGAAATGTTGAAAAAAGTTAGTTCTAGTTGGGAAGAGACATGGGAAGAGATTGGTCCAGAGTATATCAAACAACAAACAAAGATGATGGAAAATATCTTCAAAGAAACTAACATTGAATCAATAAAGAAATTCAATAGTCAATGGGAAAAATTTCTAAAAACCTCCGGAGATGATTCAATTATAGCTTATCAAGAAGCTATTAAAAAATTTAATCAGGCATGGCAATCAGGACAAATGTGATTGTTTAATCAAAATACAATCAAAAATTTTACTTTTTCATTTTTCCAATTCTGAAAACTTTACAATTACATACTGAGCAGGTTCCTTTGATTGCAGATCTACCATTTTTCATCAGAGTTTCCTCCAGATTTTTAATTATTCTTTTAGTTTTACATTTTACACAATATGCTTCTTGTGAGATAAATTCTGGATGTTTGGATTCAAGTGTTTTTGAATAATGAAGTTTATTTTCAATATCATCTAGTTTTTTGTTTTGCTTTCGCAATGTTTGGATTATTTCATGTTCAATATCTACAGCCTCTAGTCTTTCAATTTCTTTTTCTAATTCTTTTACTTTAAAAAATTGTTTAGTAGCCTCTTCCTCCCCTGGT
>JBOEHF010000115.1:0-6505 GCA_050633805.1 Candidatus Nitrosopumilus sp. | reverse complement strand
TTTGCAATGGGTGAAAACAAACCAAAAGTAATGAGAGTTGACAAATTAAGATCTTTAATTCATGATATTGAAGGATCTCGACGTGGACCAAAAATGGCTCGTTCAAGTGTGCACTTTGATAATTCTGATAGAAAAATCCCTGTCGATTCGGACACTGTTGAAATTACAAGAGAGATGGATGCAAATGGTGAAAATACATACTATCTAAACAAAAAGAAAACAAATCGAAGCCATGTTCTTGATTTGCTTGATATGGCAAATGCTGGACTAGGACAATTAAATGCTGTTCAACAAGGAACTGTAACTAGAATTTCTGAATTTACCTCTGAAGAAAAAAGAAAGACCATTGAGGATTTAATTGGCCTCTCATATTTTGATGACAAAAAAACAGAATCTGTAAAGCAACTTGATGAGGCTGACAGAAGATTGGAGATTGCCCTTGCAAAAATGGGTGAAATCAAAAAAAGAATAGATGAGCTTGAGGAAGAAAGGAACCAAAAATTACGTCATGATATTTTGGAGCGTGAACTAAATCGTTACAAGGCAATTGACGCTGCCAATAAAATGAAGGGTATTTCTGCTAAAAAGGAGTCAAAAGAGACCATTTTACACACTTTGACTGTTGACGTCACGAAACTTGACGAAGAAAGAGCTGTTTTAAGAACTGAAATCGAGGTACTTGAAACTGAAAAATCAAAATTGATGGGTGAAGCAAATACTTACAATCAAACAAAATCTGCATTAGATTCTGAAATTGCAACTGCAATGGAGCAATATGAAATTGATAACAGTGCAATATCTGCATCAAAGAAAAGGATTGAACGAATTTCTGCAAGAATCCCTGAATTAAAAGCTGAATTGAAATCTATTGATGATGCTAGAAGTGACATTGATATTCAAATCCAAAAAATAAAAGAATCTATTCAAGAAACAACTGAGAAGAAAAGTTCTATCGGTAAAGAATTAGAAATTGTAGATTCTGAAAGACAAAAAGTTTTATCAGAACAATCCGAAGCAGCTGCCAAAAAATCTGAAATTGACAATAAAATTAAGATACTTAATGATCAGCTCAATGCAGCAAAATTAAAATTTTCAAAAGCACAACATGAACAAGAACAATCCAAAAAAATCATCGAAAATAATTCTTCTAAATTAGTCGAAATGAGTTCTGGAATTGAAGGACTCAATAAAGCTAAATCTCAATTAGAATCTTTAATACAAAATAATAATGCCACAATTACTGAATTAAAATCTAGAATCAGAAAACACCAAACAAAAAAATCTAAAATTCTACATGATATGGACGAATGGGCACAAATTATTGAAAAATCAGATCAACAAGCAACACGTTATGAATCAAAAATTAAAACCGTGAAAGGATTCATGCATGAGGATTATACTGTTGCAAAATTAAAAGAAGATGCAGAAAGTCTTGGCATTGAAGGCTTGGTTTATGAAATAATTTCTTGGGATAAAAAATATGAACGTTCAGTTTTGGCAGTTAGTTCTGATTGGATCAAAGCAATCGTTGTCAAGGACTTCGCAACTTTACTTGGCATTGCTGAAGTTGCAAGAGACAAAAAATTACCAAAGCTCAAAATCATTCCTCTTGATGCTGTTCCTAAATTCAAACTTATACTCCCCAAAGAACCTGGGGTTTTGGGTGTCTTATCTGATCATGTGAGATGTAATCCTGCCTATTCTGCACTCAAAACCTTCCTATTTGGTAATGTTGTACTCACAGAAACTAGAGAATCTGCATACAATATCTCACAATCTGGATACAAGGCAGTAACCATCGATGGAGAATTTTTTGAATCAAAAGGAAGCACTGTCATTATTGATAACAATTCTAAAATTTCAAAGCTTACAAAATTAATTTCTTTAAGCAGCGACATTGATGGTTTATTCCAGTCCATCAGCATGGTCAAAAAAGTAATGCTAAACAGAAAACAAGAAATCAAAAAATTAGATCATTTTATTCAATTAAACACTGATAGACTTTCATTGTCTGAAAAATCTTTGTCTTCTGCAACTGAAAATTATTCAAATCTAAAATCTAGACTTGCATCTGCACTTAACATGAAAGAAAAATTCACAACGAGAATTGCTGATTTGACTGATAGAAATAATGTTGTTGAATCCGAAATTAGTACTAACGAATCTCACATTGACTCACTTAATGATAGGATTTCAATAGTTGAACAAAACTATGCAAGTGGGGAGCAATCTAGAATTGCAAGTGAATTACAAAGAATCAATGTTAAAAAAACAGAAATTGAAAAACTACACACTACTATCATGAATGAATTTCGTGATAAATCTGATCAACTTACAACTATGGAAACACAAGATAATCGAGAAAAATCTCAATCAAACCGTCTTCATGATGAAGAAAATTCCCTAAATGCAGAAAAACAAGAATTGGAAACAAAAATTCAAGAACTTGAAATTCAAAAAGAATCTAAAAATGAAGTACTTGTCAAACTAAGAGAAAAAGAACAAGAACTTATTTCCACATCTGGTTCTTCTATTGGGCAATTGAAAGAATATGATGATAAATTAAAAGTTCTATCTGAAAAAGACAAAGAAATCACAAAACAAATCAATAGCATCGAAAGACAATCTGATTCCCTTAATCGTGACTTACGTGATTTGATTGAAAAAGAGACTAAATTACAACAATTGCTATCTGCATTTGGCTTTGATAAAGACATGGAAACCTTTGATGTTGAATCTATTGTGCAAGGTTTGACTGCTGAATTGTCCTCTCTAAACGCATTAAATGCCAAAGCTCCTGAAACCTATCTTGAAGTATCATATGGGTACCGCTCAATGTCTGCTAGAAAGAATTCCCTCGAATCTGAAAGAAACTCTATCGTAAAATTCATTGAAGATATTGAAAAAGACAAACGTCAAACATTCTTGGATGCATTTGACAAAGTTGACAAAGAAATCCGTCTGATTTTCAACAAAATGACGGATGGGAATGCTTGGTTGGAATTACAAAACGAAGATGACTTGTTTAATTCTGGAATTTCTTATCTGATTCAATTCCCAAATAAGCCAAAAAGAGAATCTACGTCGATTAGTGGTGGTGAGAAAACATTAGCTGCAATTGTCTTTGTTCTTGCTTTGCAAAAATTGAAACCCTCTCCATTTTACTTGTTTGATGAAGTTGATGCACACCTTGATGCTCCAAACTCTGAAAGACTGGCAAAAATCTTGGAAGAAAGATCAAAAGAAAGTCAGTTTATCATGGTATCTCTAAAAGACTCTGTCATCCAAAAAGCAAAACTGATCTATGGTGTATTTCCAAAGAATGGTGTGTCAAATGTTGTTACATACAAAGACAAACGTCTGCCTTCAATGAAAACTTCCTAGTTTTACAAAACAGGCTGTGAAGTGTTCCTCATCTGTCATTTCTAATTTTGGCTCCTCTAAACATTTGTCAATGGCATATGGACATCTAGCTCTAAATCTACATCCTTGATACACGTCGATATCTATTGGTTCATTAATCCTGATTTTTCTTTCTCTATGTAGATTCTCGGGATTTGGTTCTGATATTGCATCAATTAATGCCTGTGTATATGGATGTCTGGGCTTGACTAGAACTTGGTCTATTGGGCCAATTTCTGCTATTTTACCCATGTACAAAATAGCTATTCTTTGCCCAAAATATCTGGCAGTTGCTAAATCATGAGTAATGTAGATGAAAGAAATATTGTATTTTTGTTGTAGTTCTTGCATCAATTCGAGCATCTCTGCTCTGATTGAAACATCTAACATGGAAACTGGTTCATCTGCGAGAATAATCTTTGGTTTTAATGCAAGTGCTCTTGCTAATACTACCCTCTGTCTTTGTCCTCCTGATAACATGTGGGGATATCTTTTAAGAATGTCTTCAGCTGGTTCAAGCTTTACTTCTTGTAAGACTTCTATCACTCTTTTTTTCCTATCTTCGTTGTTACCCACTTTGTGTATTTCAAGTGGTTCAGATACAATGTCTCCAATTTTCATTCTTGGATTAATAGAATCGTAAGGATCTTGATGAATCATTTGGCAATTCATTCTAATTTTTGCCAAATTCTCTTTTTGATTGTCAATTTCTTGACCTTCAAAAAATATTTTCCCTGAATCTGATTCTATTGATTTTAAAATTAATTTTGCAATTGTAGATTTTCCCGATCCTGACTCTCCTGCTAAAACAAAAACCTCTCCTTTTTTTACAGAAAAAGAAACATCGTCTGTTGCTCTTACTGTGTTGGATTTTGCTCCAAACATTCCTTTTTTAGTAAAATATTTTTTCAAATTCTCTACTCTTAAGATTTCATCCATCAGACATTGTTGAATTAAGAACTATATCAAGAAATATGATTTACGCATAATCAATTGGGATAAAGCATTTATGCCAAATAATGACTGGGAATATACTTGACTGAGATTATCCAAAAAAACCAAAATTACAAAAAATATGTTGTTGATTCTAAACTACAGTATTTCAAACCCCATGCAACCCAAATTGAAAAGACCTTTGCAGAAGAGATTTCATCTAGTTTGAATCGTGATTCCAAGTATATTTCGCCTAAATTCTTCTATGACAAAAAAGGCTCTGATTTATTTGAAAAAATATGTTCTACTCCTGAATATTATCCTACAAGAACCGAAATTTCTATTCTTAAACAACTTCGAAACGAATTATCTTCCTTTTTGGATGATGAATTTCGACTAGTCGAATTGGGCAGTGGCTCTTCTGTAAAAACAAGACTACTCTTGGACATTTTGGCATCTCAAAATAATGTGGAGTATTTTCCAATTGATATCTCTGAAATTCTTGCTGAAAGTTCTGAACAATTACTTCGTGATTATAAGAATCTGACAATCACTGGAATTATTGATACGTATGAGGGTGGTTTAGAATTCCTTAAAACATATGATAAAAAGAAAAATCTAATTATTTTTTTGGGTTCTAGTTATGGTAACTTTTCTCCAATTGATGGTTACAAGTTCCTAGAAAAAGTTCATTCTACAATGAAGTCCGGTGATTTGTTTTTAATCGGCCTTGATCTTGTAAAAGAAAAAGAAATTCTTGAAGCTGCATACAATGATTCACAAAAAATAACTTCCAAATTCAATCTTAATGTGCTATCTAGAATTAATGATGAACTTGATGCTGATTTTAACCTGGATGGTTTCTCACATCATGCAATATACAATCAAAAAGATCAACGAATTGAAATGTATCTAAAATCCATTAGCGCACAATCCGTAGTTGTCTCAAAATCTAATTTGGAGTTGGTGTTTGCCAAAGATGAATTGATTCATACAGAATACTCTCACAAATACCGCTTATCTGAAATACATGATCTTCTTGACGATGTTGGTTTTGAGTTAAAACATACTTGGCTAGATGAGAAAAAGCACTTTTCACTTAGTTTGGTATCGAAAATCTGATTTAAAATTAAGAGCCTTAAACTAAAACAATAATTCACTTTGACGGAACTAAATTATTTCCCATAAATGGTTAGGGCCTTTTTGGGCTCATTATTTTGGTATCTTTCTTAGTATTACGTAGATTGAATCATTCTTTTCTATTTCAGTATAGACGTTCATTGCCAAAATTTCAAAACTATTTCCAATTATCACCTTAAGACCATCAATTTGATATCTTGTAAATAACAATCCATCATAGTTTTCATCTTTGTCTCCTTTCCAAAATGAATGAAAAACTATGCCCTTTGGATTGAGAATTTTTGCTTGTTTCTGAAATGATTTTTTCAAATCTTCTCTAGGTAAATGATGTAAAACTTTGTTAGAGTAAATACAATCAAAAGTTCTATCTGTATCTAATGTTACAGCATCAAGTTTCAACAGATCTGATTTTGGATTTTTCTTTTTGTATCTGTCTAGGAATACTTGAGAATTATCTGAACCTGTGGCAGTGAATGTTTTTTCTAAAATCTCTAAATCCTTTCCAGGTCCCATTCCTAATTCTAATGCTGTGGATTTCTCAGGCAAATATTCTCGTAAAACCTTGATCAGTTCTGCACCATCAAAACCGTCAGCCATTTTGATGTATTCGTCTACGCCTTTTTCCGTATCAAAAAATCCCATCTTTCTTTGATATGTTGATTATGCGTTTATAGCTAACCTCTTGCTACAGGATTTATTTAGATCAATAATTGGTTCAAGCCTTTACGGACTCACAACCTTTGAGAGATCTTTTCTAATTATGGCTAAAATTATGATTTATGACCGTCAAAAGAACAAACTCTAATTGACTTCTTAATGGAATTTGAGAATAAAATGCAAAAAAGTATGGTTAGATAAGCTAGATTAGATAAGATCTAAAATTATCATTTCACATCTGCTGCGTCTTTTTCATCCTCAAAAATGTGGGTGCCCCCGTGGGTTGAACCTGTAGTCCAAATCTCTATAGATTTGAATCTAATTCATACAAAATTTACAGGATTCATGTTCTCTTTTATAGTATGAACGTGTA
>JBOEHF010000114.1:0-7214 GCA_050633805.1 Candidatus Nitrosopumilus sp. | reverse complement strand
AATCTGTAACTGCACTTATTGGACCATCAGGATGTGGAAAGACTACATTCCTTCGATGTCTAAACAGAATGCACGATATGACAAAGAATGCTCGAGTTGAAGGCAAGGTGATGATTGATGGAACTGATCTTTATTCAAAAGAGATTGATCCAATTTACCATAGACGAAAAGTTGGAATGGTGTTTCAAAAACCAAATCCTTTCCCAACAATGTCAATTTTTGATAATGTTACGGCAGGATTGAGGCTAAATGGAGTAAGAGACAAGAAAATTCTCAATGAAATAGTAGAGGATACCCTCAAAATGGCTTATCTTTGGGATGAGGTAAAAAATGACCTCAAAAAACCAGCAATAGAACTATCTGGTGGACAACAGCAACGACTGTGTATTGCAAGAGCACTGGCCATTCAACCTGAAGTTCTCTTGATGGACGAACCTGCATCCGCATTAGATCCTATTGCAACTCAGAAAATTGAAGAGACTATTACTGAATTAAAAAAAGAGTACACGATCATCATAGTCACACATAACATGCAACAAGCAGTTCGTGTATCGGATTATACCGGATTCATGTATTTGGGGGATTTGGTAGAGTTTAGAGAAACAAAGAAACTGTTCACTGATCCGAAAAACGAGTTAACTGTAAAATATGTTCAGGGGCAATTTGGATAATGACTAGACTGATTGATCCTTCGCTTGAAAGACTGTCTCAAATAATGTCTGAGATGGGAGATATGGCTATAGAATGTATTTCTTTAGCTGTTGATTCGTATTTGGAAGGAAAAGATACCAATGATCAAGTTCATGAATTATCTAACTCTATTCGTAACAAGTACTTTGAAGTTGAAGATTTGATTTTTGATATGTTGCTAAAATATCAGCCAGTTGCAGATGATTTTCGAATGATTCGTTCTTCAACTGAGATTTCTTATGCATTTTCAAGATTTGGAAGATACGCATATGACATAACCCAAGTAAGGGATTTGTTTGGAGATATTTCTGAATGTACAAATGCATCATTAATTGAAATAACAAAAAAAGTAAAACATATGATAAAAGAAGCTGTTCTTTCTTTTGCAGAATTAGACGTTAGAAAGGCTGTAAAAATTCAAGAGGATGAAGTGTTCATAGATAAAATCTATAAAGAAAGATTGCCAAAACTAATTGAATCAAATAATACTAAATGTGCTCTAGCTGAAGCATTACTCTTACGTTATCTTGAAAGAATTGGAGACCATGCAGTATTCATGAGTGATGCCATCAACTATATCGTTACAGGAAAACATAAACCAAGTGAAAAGAGAATTGCATCTCACACTAAATCATCATCTCAGGAGACTGATATTGACTAAAAGAGTAACCGTGTCAATTGAAGATGAACTCATGAAGAAATTTTATGAAAAACAGGTAAAATTAATCAAGAAATTATCTGATCGTTAGTTTCTCCAGGGTAGTAAATGAAGCATTACACAAACATTTGAAATGATTTTAGAACCATATTTTCTTGTCTAACTGCATCTATTTTGCCCCCAATTTACAGTAGAATCCCGATGATAATGTTTGAAACAGAATCAAAATAACTTTTTTAAAACCAGTGTTAACCCCCTATAACTATGGAGGTTAACTCTTTTTCCACAGATTTTGTGCCTGAATTTTCTACAATAGAGGATTTTTGAGCAAGATTATTGTTATAAATGGAATTATTTCTAAAAAATCATGAATATGCTGGATTTCATCAAAGAGTGTCAGGAAAAAGTATTTTCAGGAAACCACATATCTGCAGATGATGCTGAAAAACTACTAAACATTCCTGAAGAAAATCTTAAAGATTTGGCAAAATGTGCAAATGAAATTACCAGGGATTTTAACGGAGAGAAAGTAGATGTTGAGCAATTAAACAACATAAAGAAAAATGCATGCAGTGAAGATTGTACTTTTTGTGGACAATCTGCATTCTTTGATACAGGAATAGAGTCATACCAATTACCAACACCCGAAAATGTAGTAAGCAAAGCACAGAAAGCAAAAGAAGAGGGAGCAGAATCATATTGTCTTGTCGCAGCTTGGAGAGAACCATCAGTTACAGACTTTGAAAAAGTGTGTAAAATTATTACGGAGATTAATGATAAAGTAGGAATCAGTGTAGAATGTAGTTTAGGATTTTTAACTGTAGACCAAGCAAAGAGACTCAAAGAACTCAAAGTAAAAAGATACAATCACAATTTAGAGACTGCGAAATCAAAGTTTCCTGAAATTTGTACAACCCACACGTATGAAGACAGATTAAAAACGCTAGGAATTGCAAGAGATGCAGGATTAGAATTGTGCACTGGTGGAATTATAGGTCTTGGGGAAACAAGAGAGCAAAGATTAGAATTAACATTAGAGTTGGCAAGATTATATCCTGAAGAAGTAACAATTAACATTCTAGTTCCAGTACCAGGTACACCATTAGAGTTACAAGCAGATTTACCAAATTCAGAAATTGTCAGAATGTTTTCAGTGATCAGATTCCTATTACCTGAATCAGTAATCAAAATTTCAGGAGGACGTGAAACCAGTCTAGATGATTCTGGAGAAGAATTGCTTCAAAGCGGAGCAAATGGAATTATCACTGCAGGATATCTCACAATGGGCGGAAATGAGGCTGAAAAAGACCGACAAATGATTGAAAAGATTGGTCTCCAAACATAATCTGAACTTTGTTGATTCAGAGTTAGATGAAATAAAACAAAAAAATCTCTATAGAAAATTACGTTATGGCACTACACAAGCCTCACACATAACAATTAACGGAAAAAAATTACTAAATTTATGCTCAAATGATTATCTTGGAATCCCTACTACTAAAATTCAAATCAAACAGTTACAATCAAGTTCCAGACTAGTTTCAGGAAACGATGAATCATACAAAAAATTAGAAGAATCACTAGCAAAACACAAATCTCAGCAAAGCAGTTTGATTTATCCTACAGGCTACATGGCAAATCTTGGTGCAATCTCTGCAATTGCAAAAAAAGGAGACTTGATTCTAAGTGATGAATTAAACCATGCAAGTATTATTGAATCATGTAAATTAACAGATGCCAAAGTATCGATTTACAAACACAATAATACAGAGGACCTAAATAAGAAAATAAAACAAAAAGGGAAAAACAAATTCATCATTACTGAAGGAATTTTCAGCATGGATGGAGATTTATCTTTGTTAAGACAAATTACAGAAATTGCAGAAAAGTCAAATGCAATAACAGTAGTTGATGATGCACACGGGGATTTTGTGATTGGCAAGGATGGAAAAGGCACTCCAGATTATTTCAAAGTTGCAAAAAAAATTGATTTGTACATTAGTAGTTTGAGTAAAGGGTTAGGATCATTTGGGGGGTACATCACATCTCAAAGAAATGTTATTGATTTGTGCATAAACAAATCAAAATCTTTTATCTATACATCTGCATTGCCGTCATTTCTTGTAGAATATTCGTTGAAAAGATTCCAATCAAACAGAGAAAAACAAAAGAAAAAACTTGTAAAAAACACACGACAACTTTCAGATGGACTCAAAAAAATAGGATATGAGATAAACTCTCAATCACAAATAATTCCAATCATAGTAGGTGATGAGAAAAAAGCAATGGAATTTGGCAAATTCTTGTTTGATAATGGATTATTTGCACAGCCGATAAGATACCCAACAGTGCCCAAAAACAAGGCTAGACTGAGAATATCAGTTACAGCATGGTTATCAAGCAAAGACATTGAAAAATCATTAGATATTTTTGAAAAATCATATAGAAAATTCTTCAATTAACGCATTGCGTCAAAACCACCAATTGCAGGTGAGCCAATAATCACAGCAAGCGCAATAACAATTCCTAAAGCAACTCCGACAATAATGAATCTTTTATTCATATCAAAAATAGAGAGGTCCTAGATAAAAAGGATGCAACAGATTATTTCAAAGATATGGAATAATCCTTTAAAGGAAAAATTTCAATAATATCATATGGCAGAACTCACTGTTCTTGTAGCTGTTCTAGCAGGTATTAGTTCCTTTATTGCACCATGTATTTTGCCAATGATACCAGCATTTCTTGCATACATTTCAGGAACTACTGTTACAGAATTAGGTTCTAAAAATGGTTCTGTGTTATCAATTAACAGAATAAACATTATTCTAAACACAATATTTTTTGTTTTAGGATTTTCAATTGTATTTTCCATTCTAGGAGTAGTGATCAACAGTGTTCTCTCAAGTGCAGCAAATGAATATGTTGAAAGCCTAAACATTATTGGAGGAAGTGTAATTGTAGCATTTGGAGTGTTTTTGTTACTATCTACAAAAATTCGCTCGTTAAACGTAGAAAAAAAATTCTTTCCTAAGACCTCAAAATCCAGTTATCCAATGTCGTTTGTATTTGGATTGGCATTTGCAGTAGGATGGACACCATGTGTTGGTCCAATACTGGGAACAATTTTGACACTAGCGGCAACTACACCATCTATTTCGTTTAGTCTACTACTTGCATATTCGTTAGGGTTAGGAATTCCATTTGTATTAATGGGGATTTTTTTCTCAAGGGCAACTAGAGTAATTCGTTCAATGTCAAAGCATTTGAAATATTACAATGTCATTTTAGGAGCATTCATCATAATTTTAGGAATTTTGGTTTTCACTAATCAACTTGCTTATATTGCAACATTTCCATTTCTTAACGAGTTGGTAATGCTAGGGTGATGTTATGAATTCAGATATCAAAACAGGGTTAATTTTCGGAGTACTTATTGCAGCAGGACTAGTCATGGTTGGGATGATTTTTGTAGGTCTTGATGAAAAAATAGATTCAAGCACAGTCTTTGAAGAGAATAACACACATTCCAATCTTGACAAATCCAAATTTAAAAAAGCACCAGAAATAGTTGGAATTGCAAATTATCTAAACACAACTCCTGAGGAATTAAAAATGGAAATAAAAGACAAGGTAGTTTTGTATGACATTTGGACATACAGTTGCATTAATTGTATCAGAACATTGCCATTTATCACGTCATGGGATGACAAGTATTCAGATCAGGGATTATTAATTGTCGGAATACATTCACCTGAATTTGAATTTGAAAAAGATGCAAATAATGTAAAACTAGCAATCGAGAAACACGGAATCAATTATCCTGTCGTAATGGATAATGATATGGAAACTTGGAAAGCATTTGAAAATAGATACTGGCCAAGAAAATACATTGCAGATCATGAAGGATACATAAGATATGATCACATAGGTGAAGGAAGTTATCAAGAAACTGAAAGAGTTATTCAACAACTACTACGAGAACGAGCTACATCATTAGGAATTCAAGTTGCATCTTACTCAGCACCTGTAGATATTGAAGAGTTTGAACATACAAATTTTAGAACGCCGGAATTATATTTTGGTTACAAGTTTGCACAAAACAGGAATCAATTAGGTAGTGAAGAGGGATTCCAACCGGGAAAGATAGTTTCGTATTTAGAACCTGAAAAAATTAACTTACACAATTTCTATCCTGTAGGAGATTGGAAAAATTATGAAGATAGCATGGAATTAACATCAGAGACAGGTTCTATCAAATTGCTATACAATGCAAAAGAGGTAAACATTGTAACTGAAGGCAATGCAGAGTTGGAAATCCTTCTTGATGGGGAACCACTACCGTCAGAATATTCAGGAAAAGACATTACAAATTCCAACATATTGAATGTAGAAGAACCAGGACTTTACAATGTCATTAGTAGTGATACTAGTGGATCCCACTTAATTGAGATAAATGTGAAAGGCGACGGATTCCAGATATTCACATTTACCTTTGGATAGTGTAACCCCATCTAGGTGTAACTCCAGTTACACTAGATAGGGTGACAAATCTGTTTAAAACAAAAAAATCAAGAATACTATGATTTAAGATATGATCAGTAACTCTTGGAATAAAACTGAAGGGGAGAGCATATCTCAAAAAGTAATGGGTAAAGTAAAGCCAGATGAACCACTAAAAAACAAAATAGATTTTGCACAAAAGAAATTACAATTTCAAATTACAAAATTAGATGGGATTAATCAGAAATTACAAAAAAAACATGATACAATTTTTGAAAAAATAGTAAATGCTCAGAGAAACAACAAGCCAAGCTATGCTCAAGCATATGCAGGAGAATTAACCCAAGTTAGAAAAATGAAAAACATGGTGAGTGGAGCAAAACTATCCATGGAACAAGTAAAACTTAGACTAGATACAGTATCAGAATTAGGAGATGTGGTAGTGACACTCAGTCCATGTATGTCAATCATCAAAGGACTAAGTCCATCACTAAGTGGTATAATGCCTGAAGCAAATGCATCAATGCAAGACTTGTCTGAAATACTTGGAGATGTAATGTCAGGATCTTCAGTAGGAATAGGAGACAGTATGAGTACAGTACCTGAGGCAAATGCAGATACCTTGGCAATTCTAGAAGAAGCACACAGTGTAATTGCAGGACAGACAAGATCATCAATTCCAGAAGTTCCAGATTCACTCAAACAACAAATCGTTGAGAAAAAGACAGATATTTTCATCTAAATTTTTCTGAAAATTACAAAAAATAGATCCATTCTCATTCTAGAAGCTTAGAATAATTTTGAAGAATGCACCCATACTTTAAATGAAAAATTTTGAAGATTATTTTCATGTCTAAAATAAGTCTGGTTGTATTCATAACAGCAATTATGATAGTAGGTATAGTTGGAACTAATTACATTCCAAATGCTGAAGCTCTAAAAGCAAAAGGCACAGGAGTTTCACAATTTGGTTCTAGCACCGATATTTGTGGATTGATGTTATGTTCAGATTATCCAGGTGGAAAAGGAGCATATCAGGCAAACTGGTTCAAAACATTTTTGGATTCTTCAGAGGGGGTAGAAGAAACACATTCAGATGATCATGATGATATTCATGATACATATGAAATCATACCTTCTGCGAATAATGTAAATGAGGAATTTCCTGCAGAATTAGATAAAGTTATTCATAAATTTGAAATGGATAAAATCTCAGCTGATGAAGCTATTGACGGAATCAAAGAAGTGTATGAAGCATATGTTGATGCTAAAATTACAAGTGACACTATTAAGGATGTAGGAGAGAAACTAAATCTTCACAGTAATGGATATTTAGATGCTGCAGATGCAGTCGAATCTGTTC
>JBOEHF010000113.1:0-1844 GCA_050633805.1 Candidatus Nitrosopumilus sp. | reverse complement strand
TTTCTCCCTTGATGTTTATCTCTACGATTGGCTTTTTTGAAGAATCTGCAATCTTTTCTGAAATTTCATCAATAGTTTTTGATAATTCCTGATATTCTGTTTTAAATGAAAATTGGGGTCTTGTGTCAAGTTCTATCCATTTTGGTTTTGCTTCTTCACCTGAAATATCTACTTCAAAGAATCCTTTTTTTGTTTCTTTAATACCTTCACTAGTTGTAAGCTCAATTGAACCTGGATATGCAATTGGTCCATTTAGATGATTGAATTGTTTAATGTCTGTATCATGAAGATGACCCATTGCATAGTATGTGAAATTTTTTGGAAGATCTGTTGATTGTATTTCTCCTGCAAATTTATTGAATTCAGTAATGCCTTGATGTAGTACCAAAATCTTATGACCTGAAAAGTTTTTCGCAGCCTTGTCTATTTGTTTGAACTTTTCTTCATATTGTGGAATTTCAGCTTTTCTTACTTTGTCAAATCCTGCAAGTAGAATCCCTTTGTATTCAATTGGTTTTCCTTGGCCGATATATTTTGAAAATTCTAAATTGTGATACACATATGGTATGGGGGTTGTTCTAATTCTACTAATATCATGTTCTCCTAAAATAAAAAATGAATCAATATTATTTTGTTTTAATCGTTTTAATCCGTTAGCCATTTGAATTATTGCAGTTCCATTTGGATTTGGTACATGAAAGATATCTCCTGCAAAAATAACAAAATCTACCTGATCTTTAATTGATGTGTCAATTGCTTGATTGAAAACATCATACACGTCTTGTGCACGTTCCTCTGAACCATACTGTACTAATCCCAAATGTGTATCTGAAATATGTGAAAATAACATTAGTCTAATAGCAAGTCTTTTTGTACCAACCCTTGAGTCGATTCAACAGCAACCTCTTTCATTTTGTCTGCTTTTGCCCATGCATTAACTGCACTTTGATCTCCTCCCATGATCTTCTCTTTTACTTCTTCAACATGAACTAGTGATGGGAGGTTTGTCCATTGTCCAACAAGTACGGCATCTCCGACGTTTAGTGATGTCAATTGAGCGATTAATTCGCGACTAGTTGACTCTGTTGCTGAGGCTATTTGTCGCTGGTCATCTTCTTGAATAATTTTCATTATGGCAAATGAACCCATTTGGCTGAGTACATTAAGATCTACACTTCGTGGTCTCTGTGAAACAACTCCTAATCCCAATCCGAACTTTCTTCCCTCTCTGGCAATTTTAGCAGCCCAATACTTTGCACTAGTATCATGATCTTTTGGAATAAACACATGTGCTTCCTCAATTATTACAAAAATCGGTGAATTAAATCTGAAATTCCTTTCCCGTTTTGTTTTTCCATGTCGTGAAATACTGGCATCTTTTCTGTCTTTGAGTAGTTGCTGCAAGTAAAATGCAACTGCAACATTTGCTTGCTTTTCTGATAATTCTGAAATATTTAGAATGTTTGTCCTTCCTTCTTTGATAAAGCTGATAGGGTCTCCCATATCTGGATCTAAAATATCTTCAAATCTTTTTTGTGCTTCCTCAATAATATCTTGAATTCTATATGCTGATGTCCTAATTTCTTTTAATTTTTTATCTTCCGAATTTACAATAAAATCGACTTCATTCTCTAACTTGGTCCAAAATTCTTTTGATTCTTTTACTTGTTTTGTAAAAGCCATTCTTAAAACTCGTTGTTGTACATTTGCACCGTCTCTAATTTCAAGAACTTCGGAAAGTTGGTCTGCATCTAACAATCTGGGATTAATTTTTGCATCAATGACATTGATTCGTGGAATGTTGAGATTTGTATAATCATTATGGTAATCAAAAATTATTACAG
>JBOEHF010000112.1:0-548 GCA_050633805.1 Candidatus Nitrosopumilus sp. | reverse complement strand
ATGCAGTGATGTTTGGTTGGGGCGCCGCACTAGTATTGATTACAATACTCCTTGTACTAAACATGAGTGTCAGATATCTCATTCTTTATAGGAAAGGAGGATCTGGATCACTTGGAATGTTTATGCGTATAACAGGAGGTAAAAAATAATGGAAATTAATGCATTAGATGTTTTAAACGCGATGAAGAAAAGTAAAGAATCAACAACAAAAACAAACGAACCAGAAAAAAATATTCCAAACGATATGGCAAGTGATAATAAATACAAAGTCCTGATTGAAGATTTGGCTGTTGCATACAATGGAAAAAAAGCAATCAAAAATATCAATATGAAAATTCCAGATAAGGCAGTAACAGCGTTAATTGGTCCATCAGGATGTGGAAAAACTACTCTTTTACGAACAATTAACAGAATGCATGATTTAACAAAAGGTGCAGAAGTTTCAGGTAAAATTATCATAGACGGAGAAAATGTTTACGATGCATACATCAATCCAATATTGCAAAGAAGAAAGATTGGAATGGTGTTCCAAAAGCCAAACCCGTTTC
>JBOEHF010000111.1:0-6841 GCA_050633805.1 Candidatus Nitrosopumilus sp. | reverse complement strand
ACAAAGCTTACAAACAAAATGATGTTGAATCAAAAATTCTAATTAACGATTCTATTGGAGATGTTCCTGTGATGCTCATATCACTATACTCCGAAAACTCTCGCGCTTTTGATAGGACAATTGATGGGAAAATTTTAGACTTTGAATATGTTGATGGAAAAATAATTGACATTCAAACCAGTTCTGAATGGAATTATGGTGGTCTTGCAGTTTCTGGAGACAATGTGGGAGAACAGTTAGAGAGGTTGCCAATTGAACCTGGTTTTTGGTTTGAATGGGTTGCTTTTCATCCTGAAACACTAGTTTATGGTGATGCATAACTGAAACCCATTCAAAAAGCAATTTTTGTTGGAATAATTACTGTTGTAATCTATCTTTCTGTAGTTGTACTTACAACCCCTGTACTAGAGCCACTTGCCGCAATTAATGCTGCATTTCAACTAAATGCAATTGTAATGATTGGCATGGGTGTTGGGATTGGATTGCAAGTATTTCTACATGAAAAAAGTAAATCACTTGGTTGTAAATTAAATGTAAAGAAAAAAGCCTTTGGCGGTAATTCTGGAAGTACTGTTGCTACATCATTTTTCTCATTTTTCTCTCTAGTTCCTCTTGGTTGCTGTGGTTGGTGGCTCTACGTATTGTCTTTACTTCCTGGAATTGTAGGTACTGGGGTTTCAGCCATTCTGATAGAATATAGCCAGACATTGGCATATCTTGGACTAGTGATAATTTTTGGATTTGCAGGATTGACTGCAATCAAATTAAGAAAAGAAATGAAACTGTCAAAGATTGTTTAATTTACCTTAATTGAGAATGCATAAAGTTCCCCCTTGTTTTTACTGAAAAACTTTGCAACTTTTGACATGAATCCATACTTTTTGTCTCTGATCTTTACAATCTCTTGGGTTTGACTTTCATCTAGAATTTTAACTGTGCCTGAAATCCATTTTCCTGTTACTTTCCCTTTGAAAGTACATGGTGCAATTTTTACTTGCAAGTTGTTTTCAAGGCGTTTTACTTTGCCAGTTTTACTACGAGTTACTACGTATACTAAATTATTTTTAATTACAAACCAAACCGGTGTCTTTACTGGCTGATTGTCTTTTCTATATGTTTCAAGTGAAATACATTTGTGTGATTCTATTTCATCTAATTTTGACATGGTTTTACTGTTTTGTTCTAGAATTAATATCTGGGCAATATTGCAAGCTTTGACTTTGTTGAAACTATTATAATTGAAATTATTGCCACTGCCAAAACTAATGATGCAACAACTCCAAATTCTGGAACTACTACACCGTCTTTGATTTCAACTTTGATTGATTCTTTGTGTTCTGATGAAGTTCCTTGATTTGCAGTAATTGTGTACATTCCGTCTTCTTTCCACATTGGACCTCCTACTTTGATCTCAACTTCAAAGTCTCCGAATATTCCAGGCGTCACTTGATCAATTGTAATCAAATTTCCTAAAGGTGATTTTACAATTAATGTGATGTCTGTTGCTTTGAAACTAGTATTTCCGCTAATTTTGATAATGTCTGAGCCATTTTCGGCCTCTGCTTGGATGGATATGACATTGACTTCTGGTTCTTTTTCAGCAATTACGACTGGTTCTGCTGGCTCTGCTTCGGGATTTCTTGGGATTTCTTGGGATGTTACTGTAAATTGAGTTTGAGCAACTGCCTTTGTGTCTTCATGGCTTGCAGTTACAATGTATTCTCCTGCATCAAAACTTGGAATTGGGGGATTTAGTAATTTTTTAAATTCTCCATTATCGCCAATTGCCACTTGTGGTGCAAAAACTATGCCTCCATCTGGGCCGATGATTCTCAATTTTACTGGCTTGAATTGTGATACATCTGTAATTTTACCTGTGATCCAAATTGACTCTAAAGATTTTATTTCATCATTTGATGTTTCAACTTGTATGGTTGACTCTGCAAAAGCCAGAGTTGACGCCATTGAAATTGCAAATATCATAAACAATGAAGTTTTTAGCATTATTTGACTAATTTTTCAACATATATGAACTCTTTCCATAATTGTGTAGTGCTGTTATTATCTTTGAAATTCAATTTGTAACTTTTTCTCAAAATTCTTTTTAATTTGCCTGTATCCTAGAACTGGAAGAATACAATACATGCATCCGATTTGTGATATTGAACAACAACACAAGCATCGCATTTTTCTTTTTCATGGTTACATTCTTGGCATTTCGTATTTTTTGCTCCTAGCTTTTGTTCTGAGTCTGGTTTTGCAACATGGACATGTGTTTTCTTCTGTAAGTAAAAACAACGCACACAATGAACACCATTTCTGACCTGTCTTGTAACGTAAATTATTTGTAAATGAAACTGGTTTTTGTCGTTCACATATTCCCTTGCATGTCTGTGCCATGGATATGTGGACGCAAAAATATATTTAAGAAAATTGCCAAATTGGCTAATCTGAAAATTCAACAATTGCATCAATTTCTGTCATTGAATTTAATGGCAAACATGCTACACCTACTGCAATTCTAGAATGTTTCCCTTTATCTCCAAATACTTCAAAGAACAAGTCTGATGCTGGATTGATGACTTTGGGGTGTTGGTAAAATTCTGCATCAGAATTTACAAATCCTGACAATCTCACAATTTTTGTAACTTTGTCTAAACTACCCAGTTCTCTTTTGATTTGAGCCAAAAGATTGATTGCACACATTCTTGCTGACTTTTGAGCCGTCTCCAAATTACCCTCGTTTACTTTACCTGTGAAAAGCACTTTTCCTTCCTCCATTGGTATTTGGCCTGAGATGAATAGCAAATTCCCCGTCTTAATTGCTGGAACATATGATCCTGCTGGTGTTGGTGGATTTGGGAGTTTTACTCCTAATGATTCAAGTTTTTCTTCAATCATGACTATGTTGCTAAATTTTTGTCTGATTTTAGTTTTTACTAATGAATGTGATCTTATATCTTTAAAAAAACCGTGGATTGCTGTATATGTGAAAAAAATCTGATACCTTTTGTTGCTAGGGGCATTTTATGATGAGGATCTAGTGGATGTCTCTAGTGGCACTAAATTTTCAGATGCCCTGCTTTTGGAATTTTACTGCTAAAGTCTTTTTGCAATAATATTCTCTCATTTGTTTTTCTACCTTCAAGCAATCGTTGGTTTGTTTCATCCATGAATTCGTTAATTTGTCTGAAACAATTTTTTAGTTCTTTTTTTAATTCATCATCGTCACTATTTTCTTCTGTCCATAGAATTGATGACGCCAATTCAAACATTCTTGTCATACTTGTTAGCAATGATTCATAATCTGTTTTTGCTTGCTTGTTATACTTTCGAGATATAAGATCTTTGGAAATATCTGAAAATATCTTTTTACTTTCTATGTTCTTTAGTGCAGAATTTATTTTTGATTCGTACGTGAAAATTACATTGTTGACAAACCCCACATGTTCTTCAAGCGAATAATGATAATGTTTTTCATAATATGCCTCATTTTTGTATCCATGTTTTTTGATATGTCCCAACTCCTCCATTTTTTTTAGAATTTCTTTTAATTTAGATCTGTTGAATCTTTTATTGTTGTTCAAACATTTTTTCCACATGTCTCCGAAATAGTTTTTCTCGTTATTCATACACTCTAAAATATAATTAATTGAAATCATTTGCATGGCCATTCTTCTATTAGGAATTATTTATTGGTGGTGAACTAGTAATTTTTTTGAGCCTGAGTCACACTGGTTTTCACTATGCATTTTCCTTTTTATCCAAAACCTTCATTTTTTGAGTATTTGGTACATGTTTCTTACCTGCTAGTGTAATGAATATCTTAACTCTCTTTATGATTAGACTATGCTATTTCATGATGAGGAGTTAGATGAGGAAGAATTGAACAAAATTTTTGCACAATTTGATTCTAAGACTATTGAACTTATTTGAAAAGAATACGCAAATGATTGACAGTGAAAAATTAACAAATGGCGCATCTGCCCATATTGAGAAAAATCTTCTGGGAAACGCTCCAATTCCGAGCACATCTGACTTTATTTCATATGTTGCATATAAGGAACCCCAAAAAAATCTGAGCAAACTCACTGAATCTTAAATTAAGAAAAAACTTAGTTTTTGCTAATTTTAATGAGTACTTTTTCGCCTTTATTTGAATTATTTTGATACACTGTTCTAGTCTTATATCCTTGTTTTTGAAGACATCCATCTAAAATTGATGCCCAAGGTAATGAATGCCCGCTGTTTAATTTTGATTCTACAGTAATGTTTTTCGTATTTGCCTCAAAATTAACATGTCCTGAGCATGTTATCTGCATCACTGCATCCATTATCTCGATGACATCATCAAGTGTTTTTGATTTCAGAGCGATACCGTTCTTTTCTAATAGCTTGAACATGTCTGCATCAGATTTTTTTGACATCATTGCAGAATTTAGCAAATATGTCAATCCTGTCTCGTTAACTGTTTTGATTATTTTGTAAATTTCCTGAGCTTCGGCTTTTGTCATGTCTGCAAGAGCCTTTGTTTTGATTGCATTCTTCCAAATATTTAAAAATACTTTCTCTTGATTAATTCCTAAGATCTCAGTAGATGAAAACATCGCACCTTTGCCATTTTCATTATTTATCATTAGTAACTCTGTTTCATCAAAAATAAAACAATTCTGTGTAATCTCCGATGCTCTAATTTCAACTCCGTCTGGGATTGACCTATATGATTCAGAGCAGATTTGTGATGGAGAAACTAGTACTTTGACATCCAAGCTTCTTCGTAATACTGATAACAATTGATCTTTACATTCTGCCAACAATCCAAAACCCCATTGGTCTGTCATAATTTTGATTGATGATTTTGAACCTTCAATCATTGTTTGTAGCTGAGTCAATACGTTGTTGGCACTCAAATGAAAATATCTTTTTTCTTCAGAACCTCTTGATTTTCTACTCTCTTCACTTGCCTTCTTTAAATTTGAAATTAGTGTATTCATTGCATTTACTTTGTTGATTTGTTCATGAATAATTCCATCAAAAGCGTCTTCTGGAGCAATTGCTGTACACATTATTGGCTTACTCTTTGAAATAATCACGAGTTTCTTATTTTCCAATTTTAGCAATGTTGGGTAAATCTTTGTTCTAGGTATTTCAGAGTAATACGCCAATTCGCTGGCAGAAATGGTTCCTTTTGCTATTAGGGCTACATATGCCTGGGCTTCATACTTGCTTAATCCAAATTCTTCAAGGCTAACTGTCAAAACATGCTCATTTACCATACCTATCTTTGATTTGTTATTAGGTAAAATTGAGAGCTAAATTCCTTTACACAAATACTCAAAAAAATCAAAACTGTATCTGCAGATAGGTGTAACTGTGGTTACTAAATTATTTGATACATTGCCCTCATATACAAAATCTAGAATTGTTGATTGGCATGTTGGTAAAATGCACCGTGAATCCACTAGAAATTGAAAACATTTCCCATTCTGTAACCCTAGTTCCTAGATTGGCTTACTCAGTAAATCTTCTAGATGACATAATTGATGTTCTTAATGATAAACAATCTGAATTAAAACAAGTAAACAAAGATTTGACCCATGATTTTGATGAATCAGACAAAAATCACATTGATTCAATAACTCTAGAACATCTTGTAATGTATTCTCTAGAAATTTTACTTCATGTCAAAAAAAATATGAGGCAAATTGCTAATGTTGGAAGTATCCCTAAAGTTTTACCTTCTTCTATCCCGATGATCAGAACTGTTAGTGCACAATTGTTTAGAGTAATTCCCAACTGTAGCCAGAAATTATCGGAAATTTCTGTTCATTTAGGCAGTATCGTGCTTGACTCTGCTGCCCTGACCACTGCTCGATTTGATTTTAGTCAATCAAACACAGAGTCCTCTGCCATACTTAATGAAGTAAAATTGATGGTTGGCTCTAAACTAAGTAAGCAATACCCTAATCTTGATTTTTCTAAACTATCCAATGCTTGAAATGCTAAATCAAAAACGGGATTTTTCAAAAGATGTAGAACGCATAAAGTCGATTTCATCAAAAATTGATAAAAAATTATCTGAAGTAAAATCATCTGATGACTCTAAAATCGATAAACTATCTTTAGAAGAATTACAGGATTTAGATAAAATCGTTGGAATTGCAGATTTTATGATGTGTAAATATGCAGATAAAAAAGAAATGAAGTCTATTTTAGAATATTTTACGTCCATTATTTCCGATACTACTGAATCTCTGAATAGTCTTGATGATGAGGTCTCAGAATTAATCATCTCAGCTGAAGATTCTATTAATAAGGTAAAGGACATGAATAGTAACTTATCTAACAAATCTGATTTTAAGCAAGATTATAACTCTGGACCTGAATACGCTGAACACGAAACAAGTGGAATTAATTTAACCAATTTTGCGATAGAGATTAACACTGTAGGATACCAACAAAATTCTCAAGGAGATAATGCGTAGGTAATTGATATGAGTTTAGCCCCCCAAGAACTAGAAAACACAGCCAGCAAATATGCTTCTGAAGCCATAAAATTTGACTCCCAAGGTGCTCGTGGTATGGCCATAACTCATTATCAGCATGCTATTGATTCACTTGTAAAACTTATCCAACTTTATCCAAACAGCAAACTTAACCCCATTTACAAAGAACGTTGTACTTCATATCACAACAGGATTAATGCGTTACAACAAGCACATGGTGTTGAACCTGCAGTTGATCCAAAAGCTTCTGAAGATGAACAAAAAGCATCTGTAAAGAGACAAGAAAATGAAAATGATTTTGAAGAACTTGTCATGAAAGAAAAACCTGATGTTAC
>JBOEHF010000110.1:0-8963 GCA_050633805.1 Candidatus Nitrosopumilus sp. | reverse complement strand
GCACAAGCTAGTACATTTACAGATTCTGCATTATCTGACAAGGTTAAAGAATTCTTAACTAGATTCAAGGATAGAAATGGCAACTACAAGTATGTAGATGCAATTGATGAGATGATGCCAAAGAATGCAAAATACATCATAGTTGACTACAATGATTTGGTTATAGAACCCCAAATTGAAGTAATGTTCTCAGAAAACCCTGATAGAATTTTTGATGCATTTGCTAGGGCGATTAAAGAAGCATTACAAACAAGATTCTCTGAATACGCAGAAAAAATTAAAGATGAAGTTCGTGTAAGATTAATCAATTTCCCATTAGAGCGAAGCTTGAGACAAATCAATGCTGAAACAATTGGAAAGATTACCAGTGTTTCAGGAATGGTAGTTCGTGCATCTGAAGTAAAACCCCTTGCAAAAGAGCTAGTCTTTGTATGCCCTGATGAGCATCAAACAAAAGTAATTCAACTAAAGGGAATGGATGTAAAAATCCCCATAGTCTGTGATAATCCATCTTGTAAACATAGAGACTTTGAACTAAAACCTGAAGCAAGCAAGTTTATCGATTTTCAAATTCTAAGATTGCAAGAACTTCCTGAGGATTTGCCTCCCGGACAACTACCTCACTATATCGATGTTACAACTAGGCAGGATTTAGTCGATAATTCAAGGCCTGGAGACAGAATTATTCTTACTGGTGTGGTCAGAGTAGAACAAGAGTCCGTTACAGGAGTTCAAAGAGGTCACAGTGGATTATACCGATTAAGAATTGAAGGAAATAATATTGAATTTCTCAGTGGGCGTGGTTCTAAAACTGATAGAAAGATTGGAAGAGAAGAAATCTCTCCAGAAGAAGAAAAACTAATCAAATCACTTGCTCAAAGCTCTGATGTTTATCAAAGATTGGTTGATTCATTTGCTCCACACATTCAAGGTCAAGAATTAATCAAAGAAGCGATTTTGTTACTCATCGTTGGTTCCAACCAAAGGTTACTTGGTGACGGAAGCAAGATTAGAGGAGATATTAACGTCTTTCTTGTAGGTGATCCTGGTACTGCAAAATCCGAGATGCTTAAGTTCTGTGCAAGAATTGCACCAAGAGGTTTGTATACTTCTGGTAGAGGTTCAACAGCTGCTGGTCTTACAGCTGCAGTAGTTAGAGACAAGACAGGAATTATGATGTTAGAAGCAGGTGCAGTAGTGTTAGGAGATCAAGGACTTGTAAGTATCGACGAATTTGATAAGATGAAACCTGAAGATAGAAGTGCTTTACACGAAGTTATGGAACAACAATCTGCAAGTATTGCAAAAGGTGGTATTGTAGCTACACTAAATGCAAGAACTTCAATTTTAGCTGCTGCAAACCCAATGTATGGAAAATACGATCCATTCAAAAATATTACAGAAAATGTAAATCTTCCAATTCCACTGCTTACCAGATTTGACTTGATATTTGTAGTAAGGGATATTCCAACTAAAGAAAGAGATATGCAAATTGCAAAACATATCATTAGAAGAAATACATCACAAGGCACAGACAAAAAATCTGTCATTGAAGTTGATTTACTAACAAAATATCTTGCATATGCAAAACGTGGTTCTCCTGAATTAACAAAAGAGGCTGAAGCCAAAATCCTTGATTATTATCTACAGATGAGAAACGTAGAATCTGAAGAAATGATTACAGTTACTCCTAGACAACTTGAGGGTATAGTCAGACTTTCAACTGCAAGAGCAAGATTACTCATGAAAGACAAGGTAGAAGAAGAAGATGCTGAGCGTGCAATCTTCCTAATTCAGAGCATGCTTCAGGATGCAGGAGTTGATGTTAACACTGGCAAGGTAGATCTTGGTGTCTTACAAGGAAAGCCTAGAAGTGAAGTTTCAAAGATGCAATTATTCATGGATATACTCAAAGGTCTTGAAGGTGATAACAAAGTTCCAGTAGAAGAAAAAACATTTGTAAAAGAGCTTGAGAAGAGTGAAAAATTCACAGAAGAAGAAGCAAGAAACTACATCCGAAGAATGCTCAGAGAAGCATCTATTTATGAATCAAAACCCGGTCACTATAACCGAGTATGAATATAGCAAAACTAAAACTTCCAAAATCCGCAATTGAATTTCTTAAATCTCAAGGATTTGCAAAATTATATCCTCCACAAGCAGATAGTATAAAGTCTGGATTATTGGATGGTAAAAGTGTCTTAGTTTCAGCTCCTACTGCAAGTGGTAAAACATTGATTGCAACGCTTGCAATGCTGAGCTATTTATCAAAAAACAAAGGAAAGGTGATTTATCTTAGCCCATTAAGAGCATTAGCTGCTGAAAAGTTTACAGAGTTTAAGAAATTAGAAAAAGTTGCTTTAGGAAATAAAGTGAAGGTTGCAATATCAACTGGTGATTTTGAAAACATTGAAAAAAATCTTGAAAAAAGCAATGTGTTAATTTTAACAAATGAAAAAATGGATTCTGTTATTAGACATGGTGCTGAATGGGTAGAGGATATTGGTCTGGTGATTTCTGATGAAGTACATTTGATTGGAGATGAAAATAGAGGTCCAACACTTGAGATGATTCTAACACAACTCAAACTCTTAGAGACTAAACCTCAAATCGTAGGTCTTAGTGCAACAATTACAAATTCTGATGAGATTGCAGATTGGCTTGAATGTAAATTAGTAGAAAATGACTGGAGGCCAGTTCCGCTTTCAGAAGGAGTATGTGATGAAGATCAGGTTACAATGAGTGATGGTAAAACCTTTGAAGTTGAGCGTAGTTTGATGGGAACTCCTATAGATTTAGGTGTACAATCAGTAAAAGAAGGTGGCCAATCTCTAGTATTTGCAGAGACTAGAACTCGATCAAAATCACTTGCAACAAAAGCAGCTGATACAATATCAAAAATTTTAGAAAAAAAAGAAATCAACGAACTAGAAAAGACATCAAAAAAACTACTATCTGAAAATGAACATACTGAGCTAGTAAAAACTCTGGCAACCCTTGTAAAGAAAGGAGTTGCATTTCATCATGCAGGATTAAATCAGAAGTGCAGAGAAACAATTGAAACAGAATTTCGTAAGGGTACTATCAAACTATTATCTTCAACTCCAACTCTAGCTGCTGGTGTTAATCTTCCTGCAAGACGAGTTGTAATATCCAATGTGAATCGGTACAATGCAAAGGTTGGTGCCAACAGACCAATCAGTATTTTAGAATATAAACAACTTTGCGGAAGAGCTGGAAGACCTCAATACGATGATTTTGGAGAATCAATTATTGTAGGAAATGGAAATACTGATGATCTAATAGAGTACTACATCAATGGTGAACCTGAACCAATTGAATCAAAGATCACTGATGACAAATCTTTACGAACTCATATCCTTAGTGTAATAGTTACACATCCTGGAATTAAAAAAGAAGAAATTCTGGAATTCTTTTTGCAAACACTTGGTGGATTACAATCAAGAAAACCTACACTAAAATTTGCAATTGATATTTCATTACGTTTTCTTTCAAGCAAGTTTCTCATTATCAAAAAAGGTGAAAGATATGCAGCAACCGAATTTGGAAAAAAGACATCAATGCTCTATATTGATCCATTAACTGCAACATACTTTAGAGATTCAATTGAAAATGTCTCTGAAGAAAGAAAACACACATTTGGATTCCTGCATCTAATTACAAACTCTGAGGAGTTTTTCCCAAAATTCTCACTGCGACAAAAAGACTATGAGACTGCCAGTTTAATGATTGAGAACAATTCATCTCAATTACTAGAGCCTATCTCTGAGTATGATTGCTCACGAAGTCTTTTGGCCTTACAATCTTGGATTACGGAATCCACTGAATTATCACTCTCTGATAGTCTTGGAATAGAGTCTGGGGACATGCATAGGATGACTGAGAATGCCAACTGGTTGTCATATTGCCTCAGAGAGATCTCAAAACATGTAGAGAGGGCAGATTTACTTGAAGAGCTAGGAGATTTGAGAAATAGGATTGTTTATGGAATTAGAGAGGAATTGCTTGACTTGGTTAGGGTAAAAGGAATTGGAAGGGTCAGGGCACGAATTCTATTCAAACATGGAATAAAGAGTCTTGATGATCTAAGGAAGATACCAGTGAATAAATTAGCAGAAATTGATAAAATTGGTTCAACCATTGCGGATAACATAAAGACAGAGTTACGAAGGGTAAGATAATTGATTGATTTACTGATTCCATCTATTATTTCATGTGTTGTGGCATTTGGTGTAGTTTTTATCATGACGCCACCGTTAATCAAAATTTTAGAGAAAAGAAATTTTGCAGTAAAAGACATGAACAAAAAAGAAGATGTGATGGTTGTGAGACCTGGAGGACCTGCAATAATTACAGGAATTATTGCATCAGAAATTGTCCTTTATGCATTTTTACAAATGAATGAAATTCTTGCTCTTCTAATCACAACCACTGCTGCATTTCTAATTGGATATGTTGATGACAGAAAAGTAATGGGTGGATGGTTCAAACCTGTTGCACTTGCAATAGCTGCAATTCCAATTATTGTATTCGGTGCTTATGATAGTGATCTTGCTTTCCCGTTATTTGGACCCGTGCAAATCCCAGTATTGTATCTTGCATTAATTATTTTCATGATTCCAATCACTGGCAATACAATCAATTCTATTGATGTTCTAAACGGAGTTGCAAGTGGATTTATGGTGATTGCAAGTTTTTCATTATCAATTTGTTTGTTCATTATACAAAACTATGAAATTGCAATTATTAGTTTGCCACTTGGATTTGTTTCATTAGCATTTTATAAATATCATAAAATTCCAAGTAAGATTTTTCCTGGAGATTCTGGAGCATTGACTTTGGGTGCAATGTATGGCGCTATTGCAATTATTGGTGGCGTGGAAATTATCGCAGCAGTTGCTTTGCTACCCGCAGTAATCAACTCCTTTTTGTTCTTATCAAGCGTAAAAAAAGTAGTTGAACATAGACAAATCAAAGGAAAACCAGTAGAGCACACTGAAGATTTTCGATTAAAGGCAACTGATGACAAAAAAGCACCGGTAACTTTGGTTAGACTGATTCTTGCAGGAGGACCCATGTCTGAAAAGCAAGTAGGATTTGCAATTTTCAAACTATCTATTTTTTCAGGGGTTTTGGCAGTAATTACTACATTTATGATGGGGGTTTCACTTTGAAGCCTGGTCTCTTTGGATTTTTGTTTGCAATGTGGGGATTAATTATCATTGGAGGTGGAATTGTAGTTACATTTCTTGGTCCAATATCTATTTCTGGATATGGAGATTTTGATTGGTTCCTTTCATCTGTGATCAAAACTATAATTGCACTAATCCTAGTTGTAATTTGGATTTTAATTTTATCTATAATTAAGAACTGGATTTTCAAAAAAGAAATTAAACTTTAACTCTCCTTCCACTGTCTTTGTTTTTTGTCGTATTCTTCTCGTGTGTATCTTATTGAAGCTGGAGAACCCATAACAACAGAATTCTCAGGAACATCCCTTGTAACAATTGCACCCATTGCAACTACACTGTTTTTTCCAATAGTCACACCTGCTTTGATTACTGCACGTGCACCAATAATTGCACCATCTTCAATTATAACTCCAATCATTTTTTCACATATTGGATAAGGATCATTTGTTAATACAGCAGCTGGTCCAATGAATGCATTTTTACCAATTAGAGAAAGTGGAGGAATGTATACTTGACCTTCGATTCTTGTATTCTCCCCAATTTTTACATCATAATCAACATGTGTTAGAGAGCCAATACTGACATTATCTCCAATTTCTGTATTGTCTCCGACATATGAAAAATGCCAAATCTGAACATTCTCCCCAATTTTTGCTTTCTCTGAAATAAAATTAGTAACCATTATCTCACAAATGCCATGGGTTTGCCTTTGTAATAATTTTTTCAGGTAATTTATCCTTGAAATTTTTTAGAAATTCCATTTCGTGTTTTTTATCTCGTAGTTCATCAGGAAGCATGATTGGGATTTCTTCAATAATTGGAAAGAATCTGGAACATTTTGAGCAAAAGATTGCCCCTTCTGAAACTATGTTGTCTTTTTCCTTTATTTCAAATAATTCCAAAGGATGATTTTTGTCAATTGGACATGCCAAAATATCCATCATAGTTTTGTTCATTTTAGATCCAGATAGATGGGAGTACCATTTTTACTTGATAAAAGTGCAGCTTCGGCAATCTTTGTTACATTAACTGCTTGCTGTGCTGTAACAACATGTTCATTTTTACCTTCAATTGCTCCAAGAAAAATCTGAATTTCAAGTAGCAATGGCTCTTGTTTTTCATTTTGAACAATTTCAGATTCTTCATCTTTTTCTACAATGATTTCTTGGGTGATAAAATCAGAAGATATTATCGCATCAGTACATACTGCATTGAATTTTCTTTGTTTTTTTGGTGTTATCCAATTTGAAGAAATAATTGCAATCTTGTCATTTTTGTACCCTAACATAATACTTGTAAAATCTTCATGTTCATGTTTGATTTTTCCTGCTCTTGCAAATACTACTTGAGGCATATCATCAAAAAGCCAATTTGCAGTGTCAATATCATGAACTGATGTATCATAAATAATTCCAACATCTTTGATGTGCAGCGGCATTCTATTTTCTCTGTGAAATTCAAGCATTATCAAATCTCCATATTTTTTATCTTTCACCATTTTCTTGACAACATCTACTGCAGGATTGAATCTCTCAATATATCCACAAGTAAGAATTACTTTATTTTTTTCTGCCAACTTTGCAAGACTTTGACCGTCTTCAGATTGATAAGTCATTGGTTTTTCTACAAAGACATGTTTTTTTGCCTCTAGCAATTTTTTAGTAATTGCTGTATGTGTTGATGTAGGGGTTACTACAAATGCTGCATCAAATTCTTCTACATCCAGTAATTTATCTAGTGATTCATAATGATTAACAGCATATTTTTCTCCATATTCTTTACTTTTTTGAGAATCTGCATCACATACGGCTACTAGTACTCCTAATTCTGATAAAATTCTGGTATGGTTTTTCCCCCATCCACCAGTTCCTATTTGAACAATTTTCATCTAATATACCTCAGTTAACCAATGAGAGTAATCTTCATTTTTGTTCATTACTATTTCATTATAATCTGACATCATCTTTTTTGTAATATTCCCTGGATTTCCATTACCTATCTTCTTTGAATCCATCTTAATGATGGGTGTAATTTCTGCTGCTGTACCTGTCAAGAAAATTTCTTCAGATATGATCAATTCACTTCGTGTAATGTCTCTCTCAATAACATCCAAATCCAAATCTTTTCCAATTTTGATTATTGCATCACGAGTAATTCCTTCCAAAGCTGATGATGAAAGTGATGGAGTAACTAGTTGACCATTTCTAACAATGAAAATATTTTCTCCTGGTGCTTCACTCACATTTCCATTATGATCAAGTAATATGGCCTCATCAAATCCATTCCTTTTTGCCTCTTGAGTAGCAATAATTGAATTTAGATAATTTCCACCCATTTTTGCTTGTGGTGGTGTAGACATGTCTGAAAATTTCCTCCAAGATACAACCCCTGCAGTAATTCCATTTTTATTAAACAAATCTCCAAATGGAAAAGTAAAGATTGCAACACTTGTTGGTGCTTTTTCAGTCACATGTAGATTGATCCCATAATCACCTACGAAATAAAATGGTCTGATGTAACAAGATTTTTTTATTTTATTTTTTTTACAAATGCCAATAATTGCATTAGAAATTTCTTCATCAGAAAAATTCAGTGAAATATTATAAAATTGCCCAGATCTTCTAAATCTCTTAACATGTTCATCTAGTCTAAACACATTGAGGTTTTCCCCATTCCAATACGCTCTAATTCCCTCAAAAATTGATGTTCCGTAATGAATTGCATGTGTTGTTATTGGAACTTGTGCTTTTTCTGTAGAAACATACTTTCCATCAAACCATACATATTTCGATAACTGTAGTCCCATGAAAAAATTCTATCAGATGTGTATTAATCTCTATTTATTTTGAATATCCTTCTTTAGGAAATTTCATTCCTACAATTCTTGTAGTTTGATCTTTTTGACTTGCAAATTTTTCAACAGTTTCCCACTTGTCTTCTATAATTTTTACTATTTCTTCTGGAACATCATCTTTCCAAGCAGAATTTTTTTCTAGTGCTGCATTATACAATTTCTCTTTAACTGATGTGGCAGACAATGCTTTTCGTTCACCAATTTTTGGTCTGAGCCTGTACATTTTCAACATGTATCCTTCAGCCTTGTCACCAGTGTATGAAAAATAATCGCCTTCTACTCCATCAAGAATTTGTCTTCTTAATTTCCATGATTTTCTTCTTACTAGTGGTGGAAGATATTTTTTGAATGGTGCAAGAAATGAGTAGTCATCAGTAATTTTGATAGAATCCCCAAAAATAGCTTCAAGCATCTTCTTTCTAGTTTCAAAATTAAATGGGAAACTCTTACTGTTTATCTCTCTATCATCATCTTTGAAGACCACTGGCATAACCTTAACAATGTCTGCTTGTTTTTTTAACTCCTTAATTATTTCCACATGTGCATTTGTTACTGGATTTAGATGTGCAAGATAAAGTGCTGTAATCAATTACTTCACGTAAATAATTCTCATATTTCAATAATGAATTTTCAAAAAGTTTTATCCGTATGATTCGTATTTGACTTCAAAACTCCCATCTTCACGTTTATCATGTTCTGTAACAAAGCCTTTGGGATTCAAAAAGTCCATTACACCATCGATGGTACCTTGCCATCCACAAACATAGAATATTGTATTCTCTTTAGTAATTTTATCACCAATTAATTCCTCTAATGGTGAAAGTCCACCATCTCTTGGTCTAAGGAATGTTTCAACTCTTCCAACTTGTCCAGCCCATGATCTGTTAAACCATTCT
>JBOEHF010000109.1:0-4052 GCA_050633805.1 Candidatus Nitrosopumilus sp. | reverse complement strand
CTCCAGAACATGCAATGGACACAATAGATTATTTCTCTGCAAGAATTATGAGTAAAATTGCAAGATATAGTCAACATTGCTCAAAATTTTCCTTGGCGACTCCTGCAGTAGGGGTTTTACCTATTTCAAAAATTTTTCTGTTACCTCCAAATGCAAGAAAAAAAGAAGTTGTGCAAAAAATAAAGGATCTTTGTGATCGTTATTACAAAAATCCGCCCATAAGTTATGATGATATTTTAAATGCCCGCCTTCATTCTATATATTTGATCAATGTTGACAAAGGATTTGCCAAAGAACTTGATCCTCAAGGATATGTTGACTTGACTGAAAGTCTTCTTTCCCGTAGCGAAGTGAACTATTAAGATCCCTTTGTGGAGAAAAAATTCAAATCCTCCTATTGTTTAGCAATATCTGGATGATTTGTGCAGCATGTGAAACAAGGAAGCATTTTGAATGCATTGATTGTATGAATAATCACAGTACTCATCTTTGTAGCTGTGATTGCCATGATGAGAATACTGAAGCTCATGAAGTTGGCAAAACTCATTAAATTTAATTTTTGAATTTTCTATCTATCTCTTGAGCCATGTCTTCTAATTGACTTGTATCGCCAAATTTTCTATATGTTAATTTTTCAAGGGTTTTAATGATGCTGATTGCTGACCTATATTGTGGAATTTCAGGCTCATTTAATTCTCCATACATCCCAATCCCTTGGAACTCATTTTTCATAGCAAATCCGAGGATTAGACCATTAAATCCTGTGATTAATGATTTTTGAGGTGTGGTTTCAACATCTAGTCTCTCCATTTGTTTTGTTAATTCCTTTGATGTTGTTGTAATGTATGTTTTTGGGTCTTTGCCAAAAATTCGATTTGTATGGAATCCTCCTAATGTGTAGATGAATTTTGCAGAATATTCTTTTGCAATATTTACGACATCTTGACATAAGACATTTAATTCATCATTACTTTGAGGTTGACCTTTGCCTCCTCCAAAAACTATTATGTCATCTGTGAATCTGTATTCCCATTTTTCATCTGGAAGATCAATGTATCCTCCTCTATCTACTATGTATGTTGGAAATGATGCCTTTGCTGTTCTAAATATTTTTGTTCGAAGTGATTCATTGATGAAATTAACAACTATACTTCCAACATTTCCTATGTCTTGCATTGCTGCAATAATTATTGGTTTTTTTATGTCCGGGCGTTCATTTTGAATGAATTCCACATATGCTCTAAAATTTAATGAATTTTAAACGTATGTTGAAATTATAATCCTAATTCTTCCCCTAGTTGTTTTTGGGATGATTTTTTGAATTTTGATTTAAACTTTGATCTATTTGGAACTTTTAGTTCCTTTTTTATAATAAATAATTATTTGTCAATTTGAAATTCTTTCATGTTGTTTGATATTTTTTGTTTTCAGTTTTGATAGTAACCTGCTTGATCCTTTACACCACTAACTCTCAAAATTTTCCCTTTAAAACTCCCATGAAACTTTAATTTTGAGCCTAGAAATGAATCAAATTTTTCCCTAAACATAGAAATTCATATCATATTTTAACTCTTGTACATTTTTGATTTGTTTTTTAATGATCGTGAAAAATATGAAGATTCATAAGGCAAAAAAACTTTCTGTCGACAAATTATGGAAACATCCATGAAAAACATCGGTACATTGGAGTATGTCCTTGATAAGTACTCAAAAATTTGGAGCTGGAAAGTTACAGGTGATCGCGCTGTTAGTATGATCTCTAGATTAGTTTCTGAGGCTTGGTATGGAGAAAATGTTGATGAAATTATAATTCCGGATAGTACTGAAACTGTGAAACAATTAAAATTAATCATGGATAGATATCCACTTGAAATTTTATCAAAATCCATTTGGCAAAGAAAAATTGTTAAAACATATGCTCCAAAACCTACTTTGCCTCCTGTCAAACTAAAATTAAAACGAGCAAAAACTGGAGACCAATTTAGAGGTAAATTACTTAATTTTCAAAAAGAAGGCTTGGACTTTTTACTAAAATCATCTGGAAATGCACTTTTAGCTGATGAGATGGGTCTGGGAAAAACAGTCCAAACATTGTCTTATGCTGCAACTGAAAAACAAACATTCCCACTACTAGTGGTTGCACCGTTAGTTACTTTGAATAATTGGGAGAGGGAAATTGCCAAATTCTTAAAAAAGAAAAGTAGAAATGGTAGAATTCTTGAATCTGAATCTCCAAGTGTAACCATCATCAGAACTGGCAAATCTAAAGAACTTCCAAAAACCGATATTTATATAATAAATTATGAATTGCTTTTCAAACGGAATGAAGATTTATCAAAAGTGGGACTCAAGACAATAGTGTGTGATGAGGTTCATAATTTAAGGTCAAAAACTACTCAAAAATACAAAGCAGTAAAAAAATTAGCAGCACTTCCTTCTATTCTTTATAGAATTGGGTTATCTGGAACTCCAATTTATAATCGCGGTTCAGAAATTTGGCCAATTATAGATATTATCAAACCTGGTTTACTCGGAAGCTTTAAGGAATTTTGTGAGTACTTTTGCTATGTGAATGAAAAAGGAAAAGCTATAGTTTTGGAAAATAAACGTGCATCTCTTCGAAATGAATTGCAAAAACATGTGATGCTTCGAAGGAAAAAAGCTGATGTGTTAAAAGAACTCAAAGACAAGGTCCGATACAAAGAAGTCATTGCAGCTGATACTGATTACTATCTTGAAGAATTAGATAAAATTTGGAAAAAAGTTGAAACTGAACAAAAAGATGCTGACTCTGAATTCTCAAAATCTGCATCATACAATAGGGCAATTCAAAGTGAGAGACAAATTGCAGGTATTGCCAAACTTCCCCACGTGATCAATTTTGTAAAAAATATCATGGAAATTGAAGAAAGTGTTGTTGTTTTTTGTCATCATAAAGTCATCCACAAATTACTTCATGAAAGTCTACAAGAGTTTTCACCTGTATCTATTATTGGTGGACAATCTGATGCAACTCGTCAGGATCAAATCGACAAATTCCAAAAAGGTGAATCCAAATTAATGATTGCAGGCATTCGTGCTGGAAACGTGGGTATCAATTTGACTAGAGCGAAATATGTCATTTTTGCAGAACTTGATTGGAGCCCTGCAATTCATAGACAAGCTGAGGATAGACTTCATAGAATTGGTCAGAAAAATACTGTTTTTGCATATTATTTGATAGGCAATGGAACTTTGGATGATCATGTTGCAAATGTCCTCGTTGATAAGAGCTATGAGATTGATGAAATCATGGATGAATCTGCTGAAAACTATGAGAACAAAGACAAGGCAGAACTAATTCTTGCTCAGATTCAGGATAAAGTTCGTGCAAAATAAACTAAATTTCCAATCTGTTTTTTAACTTTGATAATTTTTCACTGATTGAATCTTTCTTTGTTTGATCTAATTGCAAATCTTGAATCTCATTTACAATTTCATCTATGATACTCAGAATCTCTACTTCTGGCTCTCCATTCCCAAATTCTGTATTTCCAAATCCTTCGGCCTCTGTTTTGTCTATTGCCTCGATTCCTTCAGGAAGGATTTCATACACTTTGATTAACTTTTCATCTATCCTTTGCGGTGACATCAATACAAATTGATTTTTTCTTAGTTTTTCAACCTCTGCTGATGACTCCTCTTTTGAAATTTTTAGAATATCTTCAATTTGTTCCATGTTGCATGATTTTATTTGTAATAACCGTAGTATTCTTGCCCATGATGGAATTTTATCACTCCAAAGAATTTCTCTTGCTAATTCTGTAATTGAAAATGACCCATCGCTGTTAAGGGAAATCATTTTTCTGTCTTTTAATGTTGCAAGAGAATCTAAGAGTTTTCCAACCCCTAACCTTTTCAAATCTGAATTTTCAAGATTATTTTCATTAAATGTTCCATTTTCATTAATTGCCAAATGTAAAATTTCTAAATCTATCGTACCTAATTTCCTCATATTATAATCACTTCCTCAAGATTTATCATTCTTTGCACTTGAAGAATATATGTGGATT
>JBOEHF010000108.1:0-8936 GCA_050633805.1 Candidatus Nitrosopumilus sp. | reverse complement strand
ATCCAAAATTATTCAAAGATCCTAAACGAATCAACAAACCATCTATTGTTAAAGTACAAGAAAAAAACAGACCACTAGAAAGAGCATTCTTTACAGTTTCATCTTACAAAGATTACTTGGAAAAATCAGAGGAGAAAATCAAACAAGGAGTAATTGCAAGAAAAGATCTTGAGAAGGCAAGTATTGAAGAACTAGCAATTGGAACATACATGAATTTCAATTTCTTTCACACACCAATTTCAGACCAAGTTGATTTCATAGGAATTGAAAGAAGACTTCAAACAAACATTCATGATTATAATGCACTTCCTGCAAGAGAACAAATGGAGATGGATGTTGATTTACAAAATATTGAGGTAGGTCATACTCCTGCAAGCATAAGGGAATCACTACTTGAAAAAGTACTAAAAATGGGAGACAAGTTTGTAGCAGCAGTCAAAAAAGAATATGCCCCAGGAATCATCGGACCATTTTCACTTCAAAGTGTAATTACAAAAGATTTAGAATTAATTGTATATGATGTCTCATTAAGAGTTCCAGGAAATCCAATTGTTGCAACAACTAGTCCTTATACAAAATATCAATATGGACAAACCTTTGGTGTAGGCAGAAGAATTGCCATGGAAATCAAACGGGCTCAAGAAGAAGACCGTTTAGATGAGATAGTGACATAAGAAAAAAATTGAAAATTTTATGAAAAAATACAGCAGAAATTTCTAAAGAAAGTTAAAAAGGCGCAAACCCCTAACTGCAGAACTATGAGAGATTCCCTCTCGTGGTCAAACGTCTAAACGTCTGATTGCCTTTTTTGTTCTGCGGGGCAGCGCACACTAATCGCCAGATTTTTTAACTAACGACATCAATTACTATAAGATAAATAACTATTTAAGATTTAGTATGAATTATTTCAATAAACATTAGAAATTATTGAAAATTTTATTTCAATATGTACGATTGTGTTATTAAAGATACAAGAGATTATCACTAGTTAAAAAAACTGGTCTTGTATAAATACAGGATTTTGAAAAATATTTTGTGGCAAAAAGAATAACCATTGTTTTTGATGATGATAACTATAAGAAAATCAGAGATTTCCAAGTAAAAATCATGAAAAAAAATAATACCACATACAGTTTCTCTAGAGCAGTAAATGATTTGCTAAGAAAATCTGTCTAGTCTAAAAATATATTTTCAAGAAATGTTCTAAAATAATGTTAATTGGTTAGATTGGAAATATACTGAATACCATTCGTTCTAATTTTGAATGATTAAAACGGTTTGACATTCAAAATGGATTGCTGATACCAATTAACAATACGACTCATTAGGGGCATTTCAGGGTTGAAAGTATGGGTAAGACAATTTTTATCAAAGAAATAATATCTATTCTAAAAGAACCTCAAATTTGCCCCACATGTGAAAAAGAAGACAGACTTGAAAAAGACATCATTAGAGAAGAAAGATCAAATGGCAAAACAATCCTATGTTCAAGATGCGAGGCATTAATTGTCATAACACCCCATAATCTTAAGCAAGTTGATTTATCATCAACAAAGGATGACACCATTATGCTAAAAGAGCCTCATTTGATTAGAAAAGTTGTATACTAGTTCTCAGATTTACCGAGTAATTCTTTAATCACATATGTTCTAACATTAGCAAATTCCCATTCCCGTAGATTTGCATCCCTACATTCTTCTTTGATGATAAGGCCTGCCAAGCCATGGCTCCAAATATGTCGTTGAGCATCATAGACTTCAACAACCTTGCCATGTTTGGTAATTTTTATTGCACCATGACATCTCATTATTATTTGTAAAGCAACACGCTGATACACTTTTTCAAAATTTACCATAACGATTTGACGTCGTATCATTTCAAAAATGTTCTGATTCTTTCAAATTGGATAATAATATACCATAGAAATTGCAAGGAGAATTGCTGATGATTAACCAACAAACTAAGCTATAACTGAAAGATGATGAGTTTGCCGAATTATGAAGCATGTTTTTAAAATCAAGTTTGTCTTTCAACAACATTTACAACCACAGTTAGAGGTGAAGACAAAGCTGATGGGTGATCAATGCTTTTTCAAACACATACCTGAATATGACATGTTTCAGATTCTGAAGGAATCCAAGTTGTTCAAGTGAAAAGGATTGTCTAGGAGACAAAGTATCAATTAATCAAGATAGGGAAATTACAAGGTTTTCACCTGGATTGATTTATGTAACATATGCAAAATTTTGTTGTGTATCTTGATTGTTTGAAATATCAGCCATCATCATTATTTGTTCATCGACAAAATGGGTTTTATCTTCAGAAGATGTTTGTGTTGTTACAGGATCTGTATAAGCAACGCCCAATTCAGATACTAAAACAAGTATTGTAAGTAAGAGAATGTTCATAACCAGTATTAGTAAGATGTGTATTTAGTCTATTAATGGTTGAACTTCCCAAGAATTTTCCAGAATATTCTATCATGTACAAAACATTGTTAAACCAAATAAAAAATTTAGAAAAATCTAAAGAAAATGCACAAGGAGTAGAAAGGGAAGAAATTCAAGCAAAGATAGATGAATATCAATTAGAAATCATCAAAATTAAGAAAAAGTTTCCAGATAATTTTTTTAAGAATTGAATGGATTATTCATGTGCATGATCATGACCGCAATCACATGAATGTAAACCATCTTTTAGAGACATTAATTTTTGCACCATTTCATCACGAATTTTTAGTAAATCTCCTACTTGTTGTTTTGAGGATTCAGAATCCCAATTACTCTGATGTAGTTCTCTAACAACATCAATAATCTCAAGGTCCACATTTAGTAGATCATCCATGAGTTGTTCCTGTTCATTCATAATTTATCATCAAAGCACCATAAGAAAAAGCATTCGAAAAATGAAATTGTTCTGATATTATTCAGCTTCTACGCTTTCTTTTAGAAGATTCTTTCTAACTAAAATAGGGATATTGTAAAATGCTCCCAATGCCATTGCATCTGATGCACGATAATTTCTCAAAACTAGGTCTTTTTTTCCTGTAAAGTAAAGATTTGCGCGTAGTACATCCCCACTTTCATAGATTTTTACTTTAACTANNTTCATTTTGCTCACAGATCTCTTCAATCATTTTGTAAATTGATGGTGCTGCCTCGCCTTGAGTTTCACCAAAACTTGAGATATGTTTTGCCACTTCTCCAGAAAATGCCCTCATATGGAATTCTTTACCGTCATCAGATTTTAGAACAACCATACCTTCAACAGCATATGGGTCAACAAACCCCACATAATCAATTTTTACAGAGTCATAATCAGGCTCTTGTGCTTGATCAATTTCCATTCTATACGCATAAACTTGCTCTTCAGTGCTTATAAAGATAGCAAAATACTTAGATCAATTTTAAAAAATATTAAAAGATAAATTATTTTTAACGATCACCACTCAAGCGTAACCCCAAATTATTTAAAATCCCCAACTAAGGTAGCTTTATGTCAACAAATCCAGAACGTGCCGTTTCATATGTTCTGAACAAATACGTTACAAACTACATGGACAAGGACGTTTTGTTACTCGGGCTAAATACACAAACCAGAGAAGCTGCAAGAATGTTACGTCACTATGAAACTGATGACATCATAGTTACAGATGAAAACAATCTTCCTGTAGGAATTGTAACAGATGAAGATATTCTCAGTAGTGTTAGCGATGTTACAGTTTACGCTGAAGCCACTACATTGAAAGATGTGATGAGTACTCCACTTATTACAATTAATGAAAAATCTACACTACAAGATGCACTATACAAAATGAGAGATAATAATATCAGAAAGCTTCCAGTTCTGTCAAAAAAAAACCAAGTTGTCGGAATTATTTTTCAATCAGTTATTGCAAATGTCATCAGGGAGGCTACAGCTACAGCCCCTCGTCTTCTTAGTCCACCAGTAAAAGCTATTTTAGGAAATTTAGGTTTCGTATTACAATTTGCAGGGGTTTTACTTCTTGTACCCGCAATAGTTTCTACAATATTAGAAGACACACTAACTGCTACAGGAATATATCTTACAACAGTTCTTTTGTTAGTCACAGGATTTTTCCTAAATTCGTATGGTGAAAAATCCAGTCTCAATCTCCAACAAGCGTCGATTCTAGTTTTTTCAAGCCTGTTTTTGCTGTCTCTTTTCGGCACTGTCCCCTATCTGTATGTATTTCCAAGTGACGAAACATATGTAGAAGTGTTTGGTAATGCATTCTTTTCAAGTGCTGCAGGATTTACAACTGGAGGAATATCTCTATTTGATGAACCAGAAAAATTAACTCAGAGTTTCACATTCTTTAGAAGTTACACTCAGCTTGTTGGAGGAATGAGTTTCATTTATTTAGTTATAACTGCATTTTATCCTGAATCAAAATTACAATCAATGAGAGGTTTCATATCAGGTAGAACACTTCACATGAAAGAATTATTTTTAACAATTACAGTCATCTTTGCAATTTACATCGTGATTGTCGCATTTTTGTTGTATGTATTTGGTGAAGGTAACATTATTGATAATTTTTCATTGGCAATGAGTACGCTTGCGACAGGAGGGTTCACACCCACATCCACAATACTTGATGGGTTAGTTTGGCAAGAACATCTTATCTTAATGGGCGCAATGATATTAGGAGCATTGCCATTTACATTCCATTATGCATTTGTAAGGAAAAAATTCCTATCACCTAAACTTGGAAAAGAAGTGTTAACATATTTTTCAATTTTAGGTGCTGCAACTGTTTTGTTTTTGGCAATCAGCGGATTAGACCCAATGCAAAGTGCATTTTATTCTGTTTCTGCCAGTACAACCGCAGGACTTCAAATCGATAGTCTTGCAGGATTAAATGGAGGAGCGCATGCAATTTTGATAATTTTGATGTTCATAGGAGGTTGCGGGTTTTCAACTGCAGGAGGATTGAAAATATTCAGATTATTCCACCTCAAAGATGTAAAGTCATTACTTAGTAAAGCAAAAAGAGCAGAACTAGCCCCACAAACAAAGAAAGAAGTTATTTCAACACTAATTATTCTTGCATTATTTCCCATAATTTCTACAATTACAGGATTACATCTTGCAGCAATTGAAGATGTGCCATTTCAAGATGCATTTTTTGAGGCTGCAGGAGTAATTACTACAGGAGGATTATCAGCAGGAGTAATTGATTTTGACACAGATCCTGCAACAAAAATTGTTTTAGGGTTCTTGATGATTTTTGGGAGGTTAGAAATCATTGCAATTATCTATATCTTTGTTCCTAAACTCAGCTAAGGTAGAATTTAATTTCATAGAAAAAAAATCAAAAACATGACCAATGAAAAAAATACAAGTAAAGGAAAAAAACTAATCATTTTTGGATTTGTAACTATCGCTATTGTGTTTTTAATGTATGGGAGATATCAAGACCCAGAATTACTGACACCCAGTGCAATTGATTCAATCCAGAGAATTGCTTATGGATTTTACATTGTATTAGTAGCATCGTTTGGGGCAATTGGTTTTGGAATGTACAGATATCACAAAGGAAAGGTGGAGGTAAAAGGAAAAGATCTTTCAACAATTATTGCAATTACAACATGGAATTTAAAATCAAGAAGGATCTTTGTTGCCACATTTATCGGATATGGGATATTTTTCTCATTAGCTTCAGGAACACTAGTGTATCAACCAGAAGTAAGCTTTTCTTATCATTATGGAGCAAATATCCCATCAGGATTCATTTCACCTTGCTGTGATGGACCAGGATATATGCCAAAAATTATCGTTTATCTAACAGACCACGTAGGATTGCAAATCATTCCAATTAATTTAGTATTACAAGTAATGGTGTCATATCTAGTTGGATTAAATGCAGCAATTGCAGTAAGCGCATATTCAATTTCTAAAAAAGGGCGAGGGGCAAGCTCAATTGGTGCAGCTGCAGGTTTATTCATTGCGTGCCCAACTTGTGCGGGAACATTTTTGTCAATATTTATCGGAACAGCAAGTGGAATTGCATTATCTATTGCATTAGCTCAATTGCAAACTCTTTTTATTGCAATTTCAATTCCAATTTTATTAATTACCCCATACTTAATGGCAAAGAAACTAAGGAATGCAGACGGAAGTTGTAAGATAAATAATAATTGAATTTTTACTGAATGAGGTTTATGAGAAACCTACCAAAGATTAGAAGGTTAGAAAATTCTAATAGACCCTTGCAAGATTCTAAGATATGGCAATTAAATCAATTGAAGAATACGTCGATTTTTTCACCAATCTCAACATGGGAGAAAATGTTCCACTTTTGAGTTTTGTAAATAATGAGAGAATGGTACTGAAACAAAAGATGCAATACAAGGATTTGGAAAAAGAGCCTATTCAAAAAGGCATTAAGATTTTAGAAGAACTGATAATAGAAATTAACAATATAGGAGAAAAAGCAGTACTAGAAAAATATCAAAGATAGTTAGGAAAAGACATGGATAAAAATTCAGAAATAATCAAGACAGAGATTATCAGAGTATTGAATGAAAATGGGAAAATCAGAGGTACCGAACTTGCTAAAAGAGTAATCAAAAAAGTAGGTAATGAAAAGACCGTATATAGAGAAATCAGTACACTAGTTGAAGCAGGGGAAATAGAGAAAAAAGTTCACAGTAGGTCCCATATTGAATATGAACTTGTTAATTTATCAGAAATAGTCAACACTCAACTCAAAAACTTACACAAAGAGATAAAAATGATTTATGAAGAAATTTCCAAATTTGAAATGATATGCAAAGAGGAGGAATTTTCTTTTCATGAAAGATTAAGATCAATTATTCATCAAATTAACATAGTGCAATCAACTGATGGCATAATGAAACTATTATCATATTATCCAGAATTTAGAAAGGACAAAATGTATTCACAAATTTCAAGAAAAATCAATGATTGTTGGGAACCAATAATGAACAACATAATGCACCAACATGAAGGAGATTTCCTGAATGAAGTCCTTGCAAATTTAAGGGTATCCCAAATAGATCCAAAAAATGTGAACTAGGATTTTTTTAGTTTTTCAACAATCATTTTAAGGATTTCTTCATCATCAAGTAGAATTAGGGGGAAATCGTTTTCTTCACTTGCCTTACGAAATTCTGTATCTTTCGTCACTATAATCATGTCATTTTCACGAGCATAGTTAATAATTGAATAGTCAGATGCAAGTTTTTTTCCATCCATTTGTAATTTTCTTACACTATATGCATCATAACCTAACCCCTTAAGTTTGTCATCCATTCCATCTAAGTTTTCATCAACTAAAATTTTCATATCAATTAATTATTAGATTTCAATATTAGTGTAAAACATTTGCAAAGCAAGAAATGAATTTAAAATCCATGGAATTCGGACCATTGATTTCCAAGCATGTTAATTATTTTCCAACCAAGTCGATCTATGTTTACACTTGGTTCTGCAATAACCAAAATGACGTATTTTCCTAGAGGGAAACTCATCATTACAACTTTCTCCCTTCTTGAAGAAGAATATTTTACCCGTCCTAAATTTGCATCAAATCCGGTCCTATTTGCCACTCTATGGGCCAATTCTTGAAACATTTTTTGTCTTCGCGTATCATTTTCAAAAGGAACTACTCCTTCACTCAAATCCCCGACAATTAATTTTCCGTCACTATCAATAAGGCCACAAAATCTTATTTCAGGTTCTAACAAAATATCATCTATTTTGTTTTTAATGTCAGTGATGGGGAATTTTTCAGACATCTAAAGTAAATATAAATTCATTATATTTAATCAAATTTCACCAAAAAGTATCATCAAGTACTTATTTTCAATCAATATACAAAACACATTGGATGTTAAAGAAGAAGACACATCAGAGGAATCTAGGAAGAATCACATCACATACTACAGATCTCTTTGTAAAGTGATTTCAGAGATTGAAGAAGAAAAAAATGAAGAGAGAGAGCCTGCAATTAAAACCCATTTAGATAACAGAATCGAGGCTATGGAGAAAGATAAAAAACGGATAAGAGACATGTTTCCCGATATCAAAGAAGAGGAATGGAATGGTTACAGCAACTGAAAAAAATCACAATAAGCATTTAGATCTACTTCACGAATACAAAATTCACCTTGTAAAATACATTGAAATTTTAGAAAAAATGGACAAACAGTCAGAATTTGCAAAAGAATGGAACAAAACAACAATTAAAGAAAGAAAACAAGAGATACAAGTAATAGATAAAATTTTGAAAAATCTAATTCGATTTTAATCGTGATTTTTGGATAAAATCATAAAGAATGTTACAGAAACTATCAAGGTGCTCTGAGGAAACTCCATCAAACCAAGCAAGTTCTTTACATATGCTAAATCCTTGAAAATCATAATTTGTGTTTGACTTTACATAATCTATTTCATCGTTAATTAGTTGCTCAATATGATCTTGTTCAATATCTGATAATTCATGATCACAAGTCATTAAATCAATTTGAACGAAATAATTTTTGTGTGCAGGGTTGATTTTTGCCTTTATGAAAGGTTTGTTTTGCTGTTGACATTCACGATAAAATTTATCATATTCAAACATTTTAGAATCAGCAAGGTATTTGGGGATTGGCATAATGGAATTAACCTAAGATGTTGAAACTAAAGATCTGAAGTAATTTTTTTAATTTTTGTTATTAATCTGATTTTTGTATCAATTGGCATTTCAGGCTCCATGGTAAAATATACAATGTTTCTTTTTGTGTAGATTACCATCTGGGAAATTTTTTCTCTTTCCACATGAACATATCTTACTTTACCCAAAGATTTATCAAATTCTTTTCTCATTGAACGTCGTTCTGCGACTTGTTTGCAGAAATGCTCTTCTTCTTTCTGGTTTTTAAGATTAGTTTTTCCAGTTTTCA
>JBOEHF010000107.1:0-3992 GCA_050633805.1 Candidatus Nitrosopumilus sp. | reverse complement strand
CCAATAAGTGCAGTTACAGATTTTTCTTTGAACTTCATTGTAACATCTTTGACTGCAGGTTTATTGCCATAAGAAATTGTAACATTCTCAGCAATCATTTTGAATTTCTCATCCCCCGTTGGAATTTTTTCAGATGAAGAAAGTTGTTTTTCAACAACAATATCAGGATTTATAGTCATTTGGTACCTCTGATTTTTTCTTTGATCATTTTTCCGAAACGATATGTGTCATTCTTATTCAAAACCAAAGTTCTCACTCCGATATTGATTGCAAGAATTATCAAAATCAAAACAAGGGCTGCTCCCCATCCTTGCATCTGTGCACTGTCATAAGGTAACAATGACAAACGCCAGATTCTCAAAGGTAATGCATCCATTGGGGTGTCAAAGTTACTGAAAAACAAACTGCTTCCAAGAATAGTCATGATTAATGGTGCAGTCTCACCACCAATTCTTGCAACAGATAGCAATACACCCGTAACCATTCCGTTTTTAGCTGCTGCAATTACTATTCGCATTGTGATAACCCATTGTCTAAGACCAAGTGCCATCCCTGCTTCCCTGTAAGTTACTGGAACCATTTTGAGTGATTCCTCAGTAGTTCTAGCTACAATTGGAAACATAATCAATGCTAATGCAAAAGCTCCGGCCCATACAGAAAAGTGACCTAAAACCAAAACAATAACCAAGAATGCAAAGATTCCAAGCAAAATAGATGGAAATTCCATAAAGACGTCATTGAAGAATCTTACAGACTTTGCTAGTCTGTTATCTCCAAATTCTGACAAAAATATGCCTGATAAAACACCTATGGGAATGCCAATTATGCTTGCCATGCCAATTACTATCAGAGTTCCCTGAATTGCAGGGCCAATTCCTCCCTCACCTGAACCAATTGAACCAGGAACTTGAGTTAGAAACTCTATACTAATAGCTGCTATTCCATTTTTGAATACCTCGATTAAGATGCTGCCAAGGGGAATAATTGCAATAATCACGCAAGAAATTACAATTAGATGAACCATCTTATCAACAAATAATCTTCTTTCAACATTTTGTTTGAATAGGGTTCTATACTCTTGACGTTTGTTTACATTCATCAATTGTTTATTGCCCCCTCTTTTACTTTGAGCATTCTTGTCACAAGAAGATGTGCAACAACATTAATGCAAACTGCAATTCCCAAAAGTATCAAACCAACCCCAATCAATGCAGGAAGATGTAATCCTGCAGGAGATGCTTCAACAAATTCATTGGCAATAATACTTGACATTGTTTGGCTTGGCTTAAACAAAGAAGAAGGGATTGCACTAGCTCCAGTTGCATTACCAATTAACATAGTAACTGCCATAGTTTCTCCTACTGCTCTTCCAAGACCCAAAATGGATGCACCAATTAATCCTGTTTTAGCATAAGGGAAAATAGCTAGCTTAAACATCTCCCATTTTGTTGCACCCAACATGTATGCAGCTTCTTTTTGTTGTTGAGGTACTGCCTTCATTACTTCTCGTGCAACTGATGAAACAGTAGGAATAATCATTATTGCAAGAATAATACTTGCAGTGAAAATATCTAATCCAAACGGAGTTCCAGAAAAAAGCCAAACATTATCGCCAAATGCCAAATGAAGCGGCGTTTCAATAAAATCCTTAAAATATTCTCTGAAAACATACAGACCCCAAAGGCCATAGATAATACTTGGAACAGCTGCTAAAAGTTCCACCAAGAATCCTAAAGGTGCACCAATTTTTGGAGGAGCATCAGAGACAAACATTGCAATTCCAATACTAAGAGGAACTCCTATGACCATAGCCAATCCAGCAGTAGTAAGTGTGCCTAAAATGTAGGGTGATGCTCCAAAGGATTCTCGTCCTTCAACAGCATTCCAGTCGGTTCCCACAACAAATGATAGTCCTTCTTCTTCCCAAATTGGATATGATTCAGAGATTAACTGGAACATCATCAAAACAATAATTGCCAAAACAAATGTTCCTGCAATAGTTGCACCTAGCTTGAAAATTTTATCCGAGTTTATTTTGGACTTATGTGGTGTGACTAGTTTTTTCTCCACATAGTTCCGACACGAATTATTGGTTATCTAAAAAATGATCATAAATTATGTAGAATACGATGCCGATTTAGATCTATATAGATTATGTTCAGAAGCGGTATAACTACTAAAATGCAATTACAAACATAGTTGCAAAGTATGTCAGAAATTAAACAACTTAGACGATTACAAGTAACTGGTGGTTCTACATACACTGTTTCATTACCAAAAACATGGATTGATGAGTTGCAACTAAAGAAAAATTCCAATATCACCCTAGTAAAGAATCGCAATGATTCAATAACATTATTTCAAGAAGAAAAAAGTAAAAAAACTAATGCCATTGCTTTAATTGGAAAAAGTGATTCAAAAGAATCCATAAGAAGAAAGATAATTGCCATGTATCTTTCAGGTTACAAAACTATTGAGATTAAAACTAAAGGAATAGAAATTACCAGTACACATAGAGGAGCAATCAGAGATTTAGTTAGAACCACATTAATGGGTACTGAAATTATTGAGGCAAGTTCAGAAAAAATGACATTGCAAGTCCTTACACAACTTGCACAGTTATCATTTGATGTTGCATTAAAGAGAATGTACATTACTGCAACAAACATGCACCAAGAAGCTATTGAATCATTAATTGATAGAGATTCAGAACACGCTGAAGAAGTTCTCAAAATGGATGATGAGGTAGATAGATTCAGCCTCTATTTATTAAGAAATCTAAATTTATCCTTAGAAAATGTACAAGTTTTGTTGGATTCTGGGCTCGAAAAACCATCAGATTGCCTTGGTTATAGAACAGTAGTAAAATGTGTAGAAAGAATTGCAGATCATGCAGGATTAATTGCAAAGAAAGTAAAATATCTCGATTCTCCAATGGATAAAAAAATTCTAAAAGAAATAGAAGAAATTAGCAAGGAATCTCTAATTGTTTTTGAAAATTCCATCACAGCACTTTCAAAAAGAGATTATGAGATGGCTGAAAAAGTCGCATCAAGTGTAACAAAAGTTATTGAAAGAGAAAAAAAATTAATGGATTCACTCAAGCCAAGTAACAATACAGCCATAATAAAATTAATTTTAGAAGACATTAGAAGAACTGCTGAATATTCAAGGGACATATCTGAAATTACAATAGATGAAACAGTACAAAGTGTCATTGAAGAATCTTAAAAAAATAAAAAATTTAGAAAAAATTAGACTTTGAGAATGCCTTGTTGAATGAGGTATTGTAATCCATTGACATAGTCTTGATCAGTTATCAAGCCCTCAGACCACCACTTTGCATTGTCTCTAATCCATTGTGGAATTCCCAAATCGGTACTTGCATCAGCTTCATAATTCCAAAGAGATTCTCCATCATAGGTTACTTTTGATAATCCTTGTTTACCTAGTTCAGTTACTTGCTCAGCAAGTGGAACATATAGTAAACTTGATGAGAATTCTTGGCCATCAGTTATCATCCAATAAATCAAGTGAATGACAGCTTTTGCTTGTTCTTTGTTATCAGTTACAGATTTTAGATCATCATACACTAACAAGTATGTAAAACTAGCAATAGGGTATGAATCTGAACCTGGTGCATTTACAAGTGATACCCCAACCCAGCTGTCTTCAGCTGCAGGTAAAGTATCCGCAACACCACTAGATGCTGCAGAAATACTATCCAAAGATGGTTCAATGAATGCCGATTTTTCAGCATTTTGAATTGACGCATAGCTCATTGATGTCTGAAATGCATATGCCAGTTCAACATATCCGATAGAATATTCTGTAGACTTTACAATAGCGGCAACACCTTCATTTCCTGCAGCAGCTAGACCCAAAGGCCATGGAACCGATTTCCCCTTACCTATTTGTTCATCCCATGTTGGACTAATTGTAGTTAGGTAATCAGTGAATATGAAAGTGGTTCCAGAACCATCTGATCTGTG